>JAKAPU010000202.1 GCA_021806865.1 archaeon | reverse complement strand
TTCCAGATCTGCCCAGAAGATTGTGCCGTCCGGAGCCAGTACTGCATCTTTGTCGAGCCATACGTCGTAAAAGTCCAGCCCACTGTATGTGCCGTTTTCGTTGTTCCTCATGGACCTGACGAATAGAGTGAGAATTGCAATCCCGCTCTTGACAAAGTTCTTCATGAAATCGAGTGCCTTGTCGTTGTTGTCTATGTGGAAAAAGTCGAAAAGCTCTCCCGTGTCGTCTCCGACGGTCCAGTCCGAATGGAAGTAGATCCTGACATTGGATGGTATTAGCCTCGCTTCCTGAACCATCTGTTGTCTGAACCTCCTGTACCAGTACACCTGAGTAATCTCCTCTTGCAGAGATTTAGGCAGCTTCACAATCTTGACCAAAGGTGCAATCCTGAACCCATGAATGGATGTGGTGCTGGCATCCGACATCTCTGCTGCTTTCATTGCGATTGATGCGAATTCGAGTCCCTGAGATCCGTAAGGGCATCCCCTTGACCACAATTCGCCTGTGAGATATCTTGGAAACTTTTCCTTCTCCTTTGCATTGTTGATCCTATCCTTTACTCTTTGGTTTTTGAGAAGACTGCAGATCTCTTCCTTCTTGAAGAGTTGGCGGCTGAACGGGCTGGTCGTTGATCCTATTCCTTTGACGGACAAGTAAAAGTCGGTGCCATCAATTGTCATGTAGGGCTCCCTGCTCACAGCGCTCCTGTTGTCATCAATGAGGAGCTCCTTTGTTCCTATCGGATCTGCATCTGTGAAAGGCTTCACGCTGTCGGGAAGGTATAATTTCTCGAACTCGGGCATCTTGAAGCTTTGAAAATACTTGTTGGTTACCGTTCCTGCGCCTTCGTACGTATTTAGCTCGATGGGCACACCCCTTAGCTTTATTGAGGCCGGTCGAGAGATCGCCCTAGTCAAAGCTTGCCACTCATGTCCTATCGACACTGCGCGCTGCCGAGAGCAAAGAAGAGCTCACTGTCTGGGTCCACCACAATACGGACACCTGTCGGCCGTGGTCGGAATTAGTGTGCCGCAATACCTGCAATTCACCTTCGCAACTTCTTTTATCACAACCTGCTCGGGCGGCTTGGAGCCCAAATCAATCTTGGATGGGAAGGGCATCGAAGGTGGGCTCGGAGGAGGCGTGTACGGGTGCTTTGGAAGTTTTTCTCTCCTTCTTCTTGTTGCCGCATAAACAACAACTCCGACAATCAATGCAGTTCCCACTATTGCCGCAAGGTAGCCAAGATAAGTTGGAAGCACTACTATGCTTCCCTGGGGAGTCGTTGATGTGGTCGTAACTGCACTGGTGGCACTTGCAGACGTCAGGGAGTAGCTCGTCGATGTGACGTATAGCTCATCGGTGTAAGTGAAACTTCCAGTCTGTCCTTGATATTGGCCGGTATCCTGTTCTACGTAGTTGTAGGCCACGATGTATCCTGTGGAAGGATCGAAGTATTCGTACCAAGTATACGTTGCAGTAAAGACGCCGTACGAATCGTTGCGCTGATATTGACCGGTCCCCTCTGTTTGAATGGTCTGAACGAATCTGTTTTCTGTTGGTAATTGCAAAGTGTAATTCTTCGAGAGTACCGTAAATTGCGTATTTAGGACATAGAACGTGCTACCGACAGATAGTGAGGGATTCATGGCAAACCAGAGGTAGAGCGGCTTTGAATACGAAATGCCTCCGAATCCTACTTGATTGTCCGTTCCATTCACATACGTGAAGTTGCTTGAGGACCACGTGTAATCGCCTAAAGATGAGCTTGACGTCGAACTTCCTTGGTTGTTGCTGTACTTGTAAGAATAACTGTAGGAGGCAGACACTAGGTTTCCATTCACGGTATTCATCTGCTCCATTCCAGTTGTGTAAAGTTGATCGGTGTATCCTGTATACACTCCTTTACCATTGTTAACGGTGGTCGTCTCTGAGTAATTGAAGAAATCACCTTTCTGAGGTGCATAAGCTGAAGACAAGTGAGTATTGGCTGCAATTGCAGGCATCAGCAAGAACGCTAACAAAATGGTTCCAAAGACTATTTTGTTATTCACTTGTTTTCTCCCCGACCCAACTCAGAACAAATACAAAGAATCTCGCAATTCGTCTGGATCATGATCGCTCCCCAGCTTTTTCAGCATTCTTGCCTTCGACAGATTGTATTTGGCTCAACCAGCAAACCCTCCTACCCCGTGACTGTGAGCCGGATGGAAACCCCCCATCCCGCTGAATGTTGAGTGGTAGGATGAATGAGCTATGATTACAGGATAGTACCAGAAGAAGAGGCCTGGATGCGGCGAGTATGTGAATTGCACAGGAGTTTCTGAGATCTTTGCAGTGGAATCGATCTCCTTCACCAGCTCGTTTCGAACCCCATGGATCATTCTGACCGCCAGAGCAACCGTTTCAGATCGCTCCAATCCAGCAGAATAGGCGGAGAGAAGAGTGACTGCCTTCTCCATCAGATCGAGGACCTCGTGGGCCTCGAACACAGGTATGGAGGCAAGTATTGCGGCCGCAACCAACGGATACTGCAAGTAGTTCTTCAACTGCTCCACGATGTACTTCAACTTCCCCTGCACCTCGTCCGCGTTCAGTTCTCCTATTGCCAGGAACGCAGAAGCAATTTCGGTGTCTTCGGATGTCATATACCCCCAAGACGTGAACATTGATCTCAGCATCTGGAACTTTGAACTCAATGCCTCATACGGAACATTCAGTACAGCGAGAATCGCAGCAGCTTCGTACGACAAAGTTATTTGTCTGAATTGAGCAAATCGATCTAGCGGATAGGTTCCGTCGAATCTTCTACCGGCCATAATTGTGGCGGCAACCCCCGCGGATAGCTCTTTGGGAACATCTTGATTTCTCAGTTGTTGATCGAGATTTCTCAAGACAGACTCAAGGCTTTGAATATCCTGACTACTGAGCGCTGTCATGACCTCGGCGGCCATCAGTTTGTTGGAAGTTGTGGAGTGAAAATCCTGAAGAGTGTTAAGTGCCTGAATGAACCTCTCCTGTGTCTGGCTAGCATCGCCTTCGAGCTTTCCTAATCCAATTGCTGTGCCCCAAAACAATGATGGAGCACGAACCAAAGAATCCCCACTTTTGATATTATCATTGTTTGAGTATTCTACATCGTCTATTTTAGGTAACATCTGTTTCAGCAAAGTCACATAGGATCTGGCCTTATCAGATATGGATCGCAACATGGAGTACGTCGTGCGGATCTCTGCCGTGAAATCAGGAAACTCTTCATCAGCTATTCTATAGTTCCTGACATTGAGATCGTTCAACACGACGGTCCCGAGATCAGTGAGCGACACATACTGTCCGTTGTAATCCACCATTCGGTCGATCATTGACTTTTTCTGGATGAGCTCGTTGAACTTTGCTTCCACTGCGGCCAGTTCTGCGTCTTCTCTAGAAGCAACAGCCATTTCTTCCTGTATCCTTTGACGCAACTCTTCCTTCTCCTCCTTCCCTTCAAAATGGAACATGAAGGAATGCTCCTTACTTTGGTCTTGCTGCAAGACCAAATCGGACTCTCTTTCTTCTGCTTTCTCTGTTTCTAACTCAACAGTTAACTGAGATAATCTGGCAACATCTTGGGCTCCCTTCTCGTAATCCTCCTTGGTTGTCCTCAAAGTATAGCCGTTAACGGATAGGTAATCCAAATCAGTTAGCGTAATAGGGGTTATCGGCTCTGCTCGATCGTTTATCTGAGAGAGAAATGTCCTTGCTGCACTACACTTCATTATAGGATATCACTAGGGATAGCGGTTCTTAAGCAATTTGTTACGATAGCACGAGGTCTTCTTGTTTGTCTCCTTGCGCCGTCACAAACACGAAATTCATTGTATATGCTCTAAAGCAAATGAATCACTACAGTTCTTGAAGATAACAAGCAACATTGAAACTTCAGGCACCGGTCTCAGAACTGCAGTGATGCTAACTGTTTCCGTCAACTACTTCCATATTAGCCCAAGGAGTAGTAATGCAATTCCTACTCCTAGCAATCCAAGGAGACCAGCCGAGTAGCCTCTCAGAACTAGGAAACCAGCTCCAAGGACAGAAGTGATGCACCCCATAATTAGGAGTCTCAACTTCATAGCTTTCAAATTCTTCTACACCTCCTCGCTCCATTTTCTCGCTAAATTGAAGTCGGTAGATCCTTTGCTCCAATTCGTCTGAGATTGGATATAGATCTTCCGTCGGCTATGATGCAAAAGAGCTAGGATAAACAAAAGTACTTTGTAGTATCAGAGAAAGAGGCTTAAAGACATGAGATCGGTCAGGCTGTACGGACGAGCAAAACTTTGCTCTGCAAATTTGAAGGGCTTGTATCTTCAGCTTAAGTTTGAATTCTGAACCATCTTGCAGGTTTTGATACATTTACAACCTAGATCTCTGCAAGCAAAGAGAAAATTTTGCTCCACGATTTCTCAAAAACCTTAAGATAATTCTCAACGGGCAAAACGAGAAAAACAGCGTTGTACAAGCATGAAGGTTCTTTTTGTCTGGCGGAGTACCGGATGACAACGTGGTGGCAGACGCAGAGGGAAGCATAGGTTTCTTGAGATCGCTACCGCAAAGCAACGGGAAGGTTGGATAATCGGTACCTGCTCGGGTGGCCGTCATGCATTCCTCGTCGGATGCAGGGCTCCATCGACGCCGTAGTGGACTGCTGGGGAGGCCGAGTGGTTGTGAAGAAAGAGGAGCTTACTCCAATGATGCCTGTTGCACCCATCGATTATACGAAAGAACTTCAGTGTCCGATATTGGGCTTGTTCGGCGACGAAGACCAGAATCCAACCGCGGAGCAAGTAAA
>JAKAPU010000201.1 GCA_021806865.1 archaeon | reverse complement strand
GATCTATCGAGGTATACCTACACACATATTTTGGTGATTGTTCGAAAATTTTGAATGAGCTATTGACGCTGAATGGTTTAAGTGCTATCGGAGTGGACTTCACCCAAACATCTCTAAACGACATTGAATCGTGTAAATTCGGTGAAACCGCTCTTGCATGTGGGTGCGTAGATGGAAGGAACTCCCTTGTCGAATCTCCAAATTGGATCTCGAAGTTCTGTGTCGAAAGTGTGCGTTCGCTGAAGCCGCGAGGATTAGTGATACTTCCTAGCTGCGAGTTGAAATATCTTCCACGAGCTCACGCAGACGCGAAGATTAGAGCGATAGGAGAGGCATCCGAGATCATCAGGAGGAAATTGAACTAGCATGTCAGAACAGGTTTTTCCAACACAAGAGATAGGAAGTATCGCGAAGCCCAGCTGGAGAGTGAAGGGAGTTTCAAATGAATCAAAGATCGTGGCATCAGACATCGAAGAAGCTGCGAAATGGGGCAAAATTCTCTCCGTTCCACACTATGAAGAATTGATAGAACTTTTGAAAAGTCGGATGAAGTCCACCAGGAAAGTAACTCGTTCCGAACGCAATACTGTTCGCAATTTTTCTGTGGATTACGTCCTCGCTTTGTTTGAAAAGACAGGACTTGACCGAGTCTACTCGGGAGAGCAATGGCGTGTGGAAATGTACGAACATCTCGTAAGAAACATACAAGGATTCAAATTACTCGGTTCTGTTCATTCTTTTGATTTCAAATACTTTACAAAGGGAGCCGTGGTTTCGCCTCCAAAATTCGTTGGACCAATTCACCTTGAAGAATTCGAGTATGTGAAGACACACACCACAAGGCAAGTGAAGCTGCCGATCACTGGGCCGTATACGGTGGTTGACTGGTCGTTCAACGAGTATTACGAGAATAAGGCCCGAAGAAAGCGTGCAAGTCAAAATAGAATAGACCTCAGAAAGACTTACTTTGAAGCACGCAGAGAGTTCATTCTTGATCTGGTGAAGAAGGTTCTTCGACCCGAAATTGAGAATCTTATCAAGAACGGTGTAAAGTGGATCCAGATAGATGAGCCAGCCATAACGACCAGACCAGACAACGAAGAGATGAATCTATTCGTTGATGCCACTAATGAGCTCACTCACGGATTCTCGAATTGCATCTTCAGCCTTCACAACTGTTACAGTGACTACAAGCTCTTGGCAAGATACTCTACGAAGTTGAAAGACATCAGCCAGTTGGCCCTCGAGTTTGCAAACAGAGATTCGACTGATCTTGGGACGGAAGTCAATGCCAGACCTGGATATGCTGATCTCAAGCACTTTGAGGATGAGGGATTCACAGGCGGATTTGGACTGGGCGTGACACATGTTCATGACTTTAACGGCGTCCCTGGAAACGGTGCAAAGCTTGAGGGAAAGAACGTGATTGAAACCCCCGAGCTCGTCAGAGATCGTATTCTTTGCGCGTACAAGTTACTCAAAGATCCTAAAAGAATCTCAGTAAATCCCGACTGCGGCCTACGAACCAGAAGTTGGGATGTAACATACAAGAAACTGGAAGTAATGCAAGATGGTACTCAACTTGCCAGAGAGAAAATCGGCGCATAAAATCAAAGTTCCTGCAACGACCGTGATAGGCAGCTATCCGATAATTCCTGCGCAGGTGTTAGTGGAGCAATTCAGGGCATTTCCTGAGGAAAACGAAGACCCGATAGCCTCAACCATTGACCTTGCTGTACGAGATTTTGTTAGCGCAGGCATTGAATATCCATCAAGCGGCCAGACACGTGACTCCTTCGTTCGATTATTTCTAGATCCTTTCTATGTGGAAGGCATAGCCCTAAACGGATCGGAGATTCTGGTTAATGGCAAGCTCAAAAGGAAGAACCCAATAAGGCTGGAAGACGTGAAGAGGGCACGTAAGTTAGTGCCCAAGTATTATGGATTCAAAGAGCCTGTGACCGACCCGTACACTCTTGCCAAAAACTGCAGGGTGAAGGGTTCGATCTATTCTGACCTGAAAGACCTCACCACAGCAATAGCAAGAGAAATCGTTCGCCCAGAACTTGAATCACTACAAGCTCATGTTGATTATCTGCAGCTGGACGCACCATTTTTTTCATTTGAACCGTTCAAGGAATACATTCTTCCAATCTATGAAGAGATGCTATCCGGACTCCGAGTTCCAGTCGTACTGCACGTATGCGGAGATTCCTTTGCGGTCTTCAAAGACTTGACACGGTTGAAAGTGGATGTCATCAGTCTAGATTTTACATACAGCGACAGGCTAACTGAAGAGGTCTCACATCGAAATTTCGAGCAGTTGATAGGAGTCGGATGCGTCAATACAGGGAATCCTATCGTGGAATCAGTCAACACTATTTCGAACTTGATAAGGCGCGTTGCAACAAAAATTGGAGAGGACAAGATTCGGTTTGTTCATCCGGCATGCGGGGAGAGGAATCTTCCGCTAGATTCAGCATACCAGAAGAACGTCAACATGACTCTGGCAAGGAATGAGGTTTTTCTTGGAACCGCAAGGCCTGCGAGAAGTGTAACCTTGAACGAGAATGATTACGATCCGAATGGTTATTTCCTGATTCAGGTTGACACACAAGCCCAGCAAATCGTCGTCTCATTCAACACGTATCAAAATATCCCAAAGCTACGAATGCAATCTCAGAACGGAGAGAAGCTAGTTGCAGCAATAGTTGATAGCAAGATCCTGAGTGACACCGCTTTTGGCAAACGTCATTTGGGTTATGTCGGCTATGAAATTGGAAAAGCAGAAACTGCTCTAAAGAACAAGGTTCCCTACAGGCAGGACAAGCCACTCAATATTCCCAGTGTTCGTTAAGCGATTAGACTCTGGAAGTTTAGAGGAAATTTCGATCTGGTTTGCGCGCCTGCGATATCGTTTCATCTAGGAATTTTCTGCGAATTGTAGAACTCTTCCCTCCGGGAATACCTGCTCCGAGACTCATTAGCGAAACGCAGAAATTCGATCTTTCTTCGAAGTTTGAAAGACTAGTCGAGAACATTACTTCGCTGGAGCCCTTAGCCGACGCATTCTCACTTCCCGAGCTCAACAACGGCGACAGAATCCACCTGAATTCAGTTGCAGTCGCTGCAGAGCTGAATCGTAGGACTGGGAATGTTGTCATACCCACGCTTACTCTTCGCGACATGAATCGACAGTTGCTAATGGGAAGTATTGCATTCGCTATTTTCGCCGGAATGCAGAACCTGCAAATAGTTCGTGGCGATCCCTATGATAAAGAAAAGAAAGACAACCCCAAGAATGTGTATGACGTCAAAAGAGTATCCGATCTTGCAAGAGAGATCAGGAATCTCGAGTCGCACCTGTCGGTGAGAGAGAAACTCTGTCTAATTGCTCCCATCAATCTCTTCAAACTCGGCGATTCAGACTACATTGAAGTGATCAGACATCGTGAAAGAGCTGGAATCGATATCTTCGTAGCCGAGTCTCTTTTTGAGGATGTCGAGACGCACCTCAACCGAGTGTCGAAGCTTCGTCGACACGGCATAAGCGCACCCATAATCCACAATATCTTTCCGCTTCGAAGTTACGAGGATGCGCTGACTTGCAAGAACAAGTTCGGCTGGAGAATATCTGAAGAAGAGCTGCGGAAACTCAAAGTCGGTGGAGCTGATTATGGAATCGAACAGGCACGTAAACGTTATCAAGGGCTTCTGGAAAAGAAGGAAATTTCACAGGGTGCATGCATTTCCACCCGCGGTAACATCGAAATAGTCCGTCAGATCACTTCCTGAGACGAGACCACATTTAATCGTGTGCATCTTGGCTGGAATGGAACATGCTTATTTTCCGACGCGCAGCGATTCAAGCGATCTAGCAGACCAGAGAAGAATTCAAGAATTGAGCAACATCAGAGTCAGAAGATCAGGTCTAATAACATTCGCGATAAAGCTCGGAAGCACTCTGACCGGACTTGCTTTCGTTATTCTCGTTACAAGTAACCTCTCCCAAAGCGATTTTGGATTATGGCAGCTCATTTCGAGAGTCATAGGATACGCAGTGTTTTCTGTCAACGTGCTGAGCTTCTGGACGATAAGATACAGAGCCAGAGGAATGCAATTGGGGAAGTCGGTTGTCGTTGGAGCTCTAGTTTTTTCCGCTGTAATGTCACTCCTGTATCTTGCAGTCTCCTACGGATTAGCCGGATCAGTGTCAACACCAGCAGGATATTCGTCAAACCTGTTTTTTTTCCTGTTTTCTACACCTCAAGTTGGATTGTACATAGTTGTGGCAGTGATTGAGGCTATACTCTGGGGGTCGGCTCCTGAAAAGGCAAGTCTCGGATTTGGACTGTATGAGATAGCAAAAGTCGCGATCGGTGGGGTGGCTGTTGGCCTATTCCATCTTTCACTGGAGGGCGCGATTATAGGTGTAATGGGAGCGCAGGTGGTCCAAGTGGTCTCAATTGTAATACTTACTCGGCGGGAGTATAGTGACCGAGTTTCGATACCGCTCATCGGGAAGATGGTGAAGACTGGATGGGTTGCACTATTGAACCAGCTTCAGCCGCTTATAGCAAACTTCGACTTTCTCTTAGTGGCGCTGGTTACAGCCTCGACTTTGCCAATAGCACTTTTTGGAGCCGCTTACGTCTTTGGCGCAGTTATCACTTATTCAGGGTGGCTCGCAACAGGTCTATACGCAGGTCTGCTTTCCGGCAGAGATCCAGGGAAATCAACAGCCCAGGTACTAGAAATCCAGTACGCCTTCATGCTTCCAATGGTTATAGGAGAGATCGTACTTGCTACTCGACTCTTACATATGCTGAACCCCCT
>JAKAPU010000001.1 GCA_021806865.1 archaeon | reverse complement strand
CTATGAAGATCGGCAAGCTAAAGAACGAGGTTCACGAGCGAGTTGTGGAATTATCTTGTCAGGCAATCAAGTGATCTCCTGACACATGTCAGAAATAGTGATAAGAGCCAGAAAGATTACTGACAAAGAGTTTGAGAGGATTGCGGCTGAGGTGTTCAAAGGCCCAAAGAGGACTGCCGAACTTGTCGGCGAAGGAAGTGATCGATGAATGAAGCGATTCCGCAATGTCGCCTGAATCCAGCTCACTTCCAAAGAGAATATGTCGATAGCCTTGGGCTAGCTGACTGATATTCTGGAATGCTGACCTTAGGCCTATGGTAAGCTTAGGATGGACGTTCGCCCTAGTCAAGCCTCCCAAAAGACGCCCCAATCTACCTCCAATGAAGGCGAAATCCCGCATCAGTTAGGGCCACTATGAATTTCAAATTCACATTCGTGAGTTTGGGCTTCAGAACGCCTATATCGCTCGCAAGTCTTCTTCCACGGCATGACTCCTAGCAATAGGGTCATCTTCGTCAGCGTCACTCTCCTAGTCATGGGCCTTCTCCTAGCATCTCCGTTCATGTCTTGGACTACAACAGCCGCTGGATCGTTTCAGAAAGGAGACGTATTCCTGAACATCAACACTCAGACAAATCCAAATTGCGTCGGTAGCACAGCCTGTAGTACGATTCTCTGGTTGCGCCCCGTGGGCAATACCTGTCCTGTCTCCTGTCTAGTGATGCCTCTGGCCGTAAGCGGCATATCAGGGGAAGGAGACGGCATGGCTTTCGACAAATCTGGAAACCTCTACGCCACTGAAGGATTTGCGGCGAACACAATAGTCAAGTTCGACAACACCGGAACTTTCCTTGGGACTTTTGGTGGAACTCGAAGTGGTCATCCTGAATCGCTAGTTTTCGACAGTTCTGGAAACCTCTACGTTGGTCTGCCTGACTCGTCACCGACACGCATAGACAAGCTCGACTCTTCGGGCACCACAATTGCCTCATTTACCGTAAACAAGCAGTATAGAGGAAGCGACTGGCTCGATCTGGGATCAGATCAATGCACAATGTACTACACATCCGAAGGAAACCAGATACTAAAGTACAACGCCTGCACCAGTACGCAGTTGACTCCAATTACCATCGCATCGAGTTCGATCGGCACGTGCTACGCGCACAGGCTGATTCCAAGCGGCACCTACGCGGGTGACGACTTGGTGGCTTGTTCGAATCAGGTCGTGCTGATAGATAGCTCTGGAAATGTTCTAAAGACGTACCTCACAGGTTCGAGTCTGCTGTTCGCCCTAAACCTCGACCCCGATGGAACATCGTTCTGGACTGCAGAATACTACAGTGGTGATGTCTACAAAGTTGACATCTCTTCCGGAACTACTCTGCTTCACTTCAACATCAACCAATGGGGATACAGCACGTCTTATGCGACGCCAGGTGGTGTGGCAGTTTTCGGCGAGATAACTTCCTCCAATCCACCAAGCGGAGTGCCAGAATTTGGGCCGGGACTATCGGGCATGCTCGTTGCAGCAGTAGCATTCGTGGGCCTGTCACTCATGCTCAAGCGAAGGGAGCCTCTGAAGACGCTGCCGTGATGGCAAAATCATCACACAAAGTAATGGAGAGAATTCTTCTCTCCTCCCAACCTTTTATTATTGAGTGTTAAGTGATTGCCATAGCTACCGATCATCATGGGAAGTGTGATTGACAGGAAAATCAATGGTGTATTTGATTGAACTCGCATGGTGCCAGAATAACGCTTGGAGAATCTCTTACAATCGCTATTGTGATCGTTGTTGGAGCCTTGGTCGTTTCAGCGGTCTACCTGCTGCCCCCCGCGCAGCCGACGCAATCTTCGACTTTTCAGAGTTCGCAAGCGACGAGTCATCTTGGGTCCATTGCCACATTTGTATCGACAACCGTGACCACGTCATCTTCCTCATGCCCGCTTTGGAAATATGCTACACAGTTCAATTGGACGATTACCATCGCCAACGACACAATCTTGCTCTCTGCCGAGAATAATTCGTCAATTCTGGTTCCACCTCATGCAAGCATTTATCTCGGTTTCACACTAGTTGGCGTAGCTCAGATTTCTGGCGAAGTAAAGTCGGACACGCCGATCAATGTGGAGGTGATCAAGAGCAGTGCGAACCAAAGCATTTTCCCTGTTGGCACAAACGATAGGATACTCGCTCAGGAGACAAACACCACAGAGGCGAAGATATCCCTGCCGACGGGTATCTCGGGAACTATTGGGGCGGGCAACTACGCACTCGTTTTTGTGAACACGGGAGGAATTCAGGCTAACCTAAACGCGTCGCAAAGCATCACGATCGTTTACGAGAATTGCCTGTGAGCAACATGGCCTGCAGAAGGACGCTCGTGTCTTCCTATCGGGTCGGATCCTTTACCTAACATGTTAGGATGGTTGTGAATTTGAAATTCACTTTGCTTGAGTTAAACTTCAGCTTATCTAAATAGGGGGAGTTTATTTTCCGAGGCGTGAAGTTCGAATTGGCTGTGCTTCCAGGATCGATCCCTCGCTTTGGATGTTCGAGCATGTGAATGGATGAAGAGTCATGAGCGCAACGCACGAGCATCGCTGGAGCACTGAATTCGATGAGGACCTACAAAGGAAGGTTGACAGATGTGTTATTTGCGGCGTGACGAGAAACCATGATCCGGAAGAGCCTGACTATATGGTAAGCAAAGCGTAGTAATCGAATAGGATTTCAAATCAAACACGCGCGTAAAGGTTGCTGAGAGTTTACTCATGACCTGATTACTTCGCGCGAAGAGAGTTTCTCAAAAAAAGAGAGGGGTGAAGAGCCGGTTCAGACTCTTCCGTTGTACTTTGGGAAACCAAAGCGGCACAAGGCTACGAGTCCAATCATGGATATCGTAGCAACGGCAGCTATTGGAAGACCGAACTCCGGCACGCCCGCACCGACTGTCTGGGTACCTATCACGATCGAGGAGGAGCTCCTCCGTACACATAGTTCGGAAGCGTGAGTGGGCTACTGAATGGCTCAGCGCTCGATAGTAGTTGCGTGCTGCCTGAGGGGAATCCCAGGCTGAAGTAGCTTGAAGGGATCGGGCAGTTCGAAGCATAGCACTGGTTTTCCAAGATGTATACATTGAAGCTGATCAGCCAGGCTCCGATAGTGTTGTCGTAAATCGAGTCAGGATATCCTGCTGGCTGCGTGTTGCTGCTTCCGCTGACGTAATCCCACTGAACCAGTGTTCCGTTGACAAAGGTGCTCTGGCTCGGCGAACTGCCACCAAAGTACAGTTCTCCCTGCCAGTACTCCGTCGCTCGAAGCTATTGAGCGCTTGGACTGAATCTGAAATTCACATTTGTGCGTCTAGCCTTCATACGACCTAAATAATTCTTGAATTATTTGCGAAAATGTAGGTAGGAAATATGAAATACACCGCGATTGCTATAATTATCGTTCTGTCCACTGTCCTCTTCACTTCCTATCTGATACCACTGCATCCATCGGCTTCCTCTTCGTGCGCTGTAACTGCAAGCGACATTAATCCGCCTTCGGGTTCTACAAAGATAATCAGCGTTACAATGACGGTCACAAACGATGAAGATTCTGGAATGGTCGGATAATGGGCGCTGGATAGCTACACAAAGACGATAGATGTCTGGCAGACATCTCCTAGCAACTTTTACGCCGGAGTACTTTACTCTGGAACCTGGCAGACTTTGCTGGCGCGTTGAGCCCACAAAATGGAGTCACAGAGCCGTATGACGGAGTCGGCACGATGAGCGGCGGTTACGTCTGGACTTTCACTGGAACGCTGCTTGGAACTCCTACGCAACCAATGTCAGGATCCTTGGGTGCTTTCAACTTTGGAGGGACAAAGGCGGACATACTGCTCGGGACTTAAATCAGGTGGGAGATACTTCGCCGGCAGATTGGGTGTCGTTCTACTTCTCTACCACAGGCTCCTTCATCCGTCTCCTTGGGGCTGGCTTTACACTTATTCGTCGAGTCAGGGCACCCAGACATGGTGCAACAGCGCGGCAGGTAGCAGCGGCGACATTGTCACGAATTCCACCGGCTTTGGAGTTCCAGAGTTCGGCGTACCCGCAATACTTGTGGCATCGCTTTCACTGCTCGGCCTTATGGCGCTGCGCAAACACGAATTCGCTCGCCTCAGTCTTTGAGCAAGTAGAGGCCTTCTGGGCCTCTTTTCACCTCTTTCTACGAAATTGTATGGCAAACTTCTGACCCGTTTATAGCCGTGCAGTCGCAGGATATCGATTGCTGATACACCGTCTTAACTTCCTTGATCTAATCGCTTATCTAGTGTTTCTGGTTTTGTCAATGCCTGACGGATTGCAGCAACGTGAACAAAATCTGCTATCTTGCTCCTGATGTTCCCATTCCTTCTCCCAGAGGGTCTTCTGTGCATGTGAGGGAGCTGGCCGAGAATCTCTCTATTCTCGGAAACGAGGTACACGTCATCTGCAGAAGAGAGTCGAGATCTCAAGCGAAAGAGGAGAAGATGGGTAGATTTACTGTTCACCGCGTGAATCGATACATCTTGAGATCGGGTCGGAAATACGGAGGTGAAGGCAGTGCGAACTCTTCCAACTCTGGCGTTGTTAGTAAGTTATACTATCTGTACCTTCTAACGATTTTTCGCGTGTACGTTTCTGCTGTCGCAAGTAATCTGATTAGAAAATACAAACTGGATTTTATCATAGAGAGGGAAACATCGTTCGGCGCTGGCGGACTTGCTTCGATTTTCACCGGCAAGCAGATGATTCTGGAGATTATAGGTCCGAGATATAGCAGGTTCAGCGCGATGCGAAGCAAGAAGATACTCTACTACACGGAATCGATGCTTCGAAGTTGGGTTGACAGGAGCAAGTGCGTTGCAGTGCCAGCTGGAGTTAACCTGTCACTATTCTACAGGGAGGAGACCAAAAGAGTGGAAGTTCGCTCGAAACTGAATCTTGATGATAATTTCTTTGTTATGGGTTATGTTGGTACGTTCCAGAGCTGGCACGGGATCGACACGCTGATCGAAGCAGTATCACTTGTGAAAGATCAGATTCCAAACTTGAGATTGTTGTTGATAGGTCCTAACTACGAGACTTACCGCAGTCTTGCCGAAAAATCTAGTGTATTAGATCGGTGCGTGTTCCCAGGGCCAGTGAATTATGAACTTGTTCCAGATTACATCAACGCATGCGACATCATGGTTGCACTGTATGAGCCGAGCAAGGATCCCATCCGAGCAAAGTATGGGATAGGCTGGCCGCTCAAAATACTGGAGTACATGGCTTGCGACAAGGCGACTATCTCAACCAGAGTTGATCCGGTTACGAAAATAATAACTTCGCAAGAACTTGGCTATCTCGTGCAACCTGGCAAGCCTCAGGAGCTGTCCAACCTTATTCAAACAATATACGCTGAACGTACGAATCTGGAGAAAATAGGGGAAAACGGGAGGAACCTTGTTGACAGAGACTATTCCTGGGCGAAGGTTACAGAAATGATCGCCAACCTGATGCAGTGACGGAGTGGCGCTGGACTTCTTTGTCTTCGCAAGATCTCCCACTTGTCTCAATGGTACTTCCAGTATTCAATGAGGAAAAAGAAATTCGAAACGCGCTTGCTGAACTGGGCAAGCAAACTTACTCCAACAGCGAAATAATTGTGGTCGACGACGGATCCAGCGATAAGACCTGCGAAATTGCTGGTGAAGTCGGGAACTCGCTTAAGAATTTCCGAGTAATAAGAACAAAACACAGGGGGCCGTCTTCTGCTAGGAACGAAGGCACGAAAGAATCGAAAGGCGACATTGTATTCTTTGGAGAGTGCGACTGTGTTTATGATGCGGATTACTTGGATAAAGCCGTGGTTGCGCTAAAAAAAAATCCTGAGGCTGGGGCTGTTTGTCTAACTGGCGGTCCGCTTAATCTCAAGTCTACTCTGGCGACCGATTGTATCGAGCTGGAAAACAAGTTGCAGCACAAGCTACTGGAAGAAGGGAAGATCAAACCATTCTATGCTTGGGTGTTTCGAAGAGAAGCTCTTGAAAAGACTGGCGGCTTTGATGAGCGATTATTTCAAGCGGAGGACAAGGATCTATTCCGAAGAGTTACTGAGGCTGGATACAAAATTGCTTGGGTACCAGGAATCAATTGGAGACACAAACGCAGCGAAACGCTTTCTGAGCTTTCTAGAAAATGGTTTGCCAGAGGAAGGACTCGTGTGCTCTACTCGTTGAAACACGGGCTAGTTACCGATCTTGCAAAAACACTCTTTCCTCTGTGGGTGTTCGCACTCGGCGTATTGTTGTTGCTATACTCTCCGCTTGTTGGCGGTATGTTGATCTTGCTGGTGCTGTTGCTCTTCTTAGGACAGTCGCTTCGAATTGTCTTGTATGTTCGACCTGATAGTGATTTGGCGAAACTTGTTTTCATTTATCCAGTTTTCTTGATCGCAAGAAATTTTTCTTCTGGACTAGGGTATAGCTATGGTCTTTTGAGATATCTAGGCCTTCGAATACAGGGAGTAGAGATTACTTACGACAAAGTATAGCGGGATTGGAGATATTTCATATACGCTATGCGTATCTCAATAATCTTGGACGAATTGTCCAAAGAAGGAAAATGAATGAAGGATAACTACAAATCCACCGTCAGGTTCAGGATGTTTCCAGCAGATTGCAGTTTCTTCTCTGCCACTGATTGGATGTTTGTGATAGCTGCCAATGCAATTTCAAAGAAGTTTCCAGATCACCCACTGGTTTGGACGTACTGAAGATTGTTATACCCCTAGAACTACTTGGTGAATTAGCTCTACCCCAAAGTGAAACGAAGTAGAAAGCATGCCAGCGCAAAAGAAGAACGAAACTACGCAAAAGACACGCGAGGGCCTATTGAAAAAACTGAGCAGACTTCCTTCGCTGAATGATCCGAAGCGCCCTTCCAACGACTCTGTCAGAAAATATCTTTCGGTTCCAGTGATTTTGGCTCTTATGCTCATGTTTGTTGCGATAGGAGTACTTGGCTACAGTTTCTATTTTCTTCACCATTTCCAGGTCTACAACTATGTGACCTCGTACTTCCCGTGGAAGTGGCACGTGACTTTCCACTCGCTCTCTTCCGTTCAGAGAGAGTTTGAGGATGGAATTGGGGCGTCTTTATTCATGCTTACAATTTCAGTTGTCATAATACTACTTTCTGTACACTCAATCAGAAACCGCCCAGCAGGTGCGACAACTTCAATTGAAATTATTCCTGATGTTGTCAAGAATCGACAGGTCTTGGAAGAAGCCAGGCGAAAGAGAAGACAAAAGGAGAAGGAAAATCAAACAGTCCTTTCGTACCTTCACTCTAGACTACACAGTAAATCACGAATCGGTGCGACCGTCCTTTCGATACTCGCCATACTGATGTTTCTGGCCTCGTACAGATTTTACAATCCTGTTATAGAATTTGACTCGGTCATAGCATTTATCGGATCTCTGATCTTGGTTTTCCTTGACACTTCCCATTCGGTTCAAGCTAGGGTCGTTGACAGCGTCTTGGAATCTTCAAGAGCTTTAGTCGACGAGCTATCGTCAAGCCTCGTTGACGCGAAGTTTCTCTTTGTCCTGATGGGCAAAACGGTGAACAGTGTATTCGTCATTCCCGTTGAAGGAGCGACAAGTGGGCTACAAGCTCAGCAAGGAAGAAACTCTCCGAGTGAGCTGCTGGCGGAGCAGCGGGAAATCCAACTGATTCCTTTTGGCAGAGGATTAGCAGACCTCTACATAAAGGAACTTGGAATACCAAAGCCATCAATAGACAGTATCGTCAGTGGTGCGCAGCGAATTCTTTGCCAGAATTTACATTTAGCTTCCGAGGCGAGGATAGAACGATCTGCCAATCGAATCGAAGTGATACTGAAACATCCAATATTCAAGACCTCTTGTAATCCTAAACATAACTCTAACTTGCCATCTAAGCAGGGCTGCCTTGGCTGCGAAGTTTGTAGCATGCACGCAGTTATTGTGTCTTTCTCGCTTTCGAAGAGTGTGAGCATCGAGAAATGTGATTATGATCCAGAGAGCGACGCTACGTTGGTTAGTCTGAAGATAGAAAAGGAATAGAGCAGTGATGGAGAATGCCATTGAAGGCAGGAATATCTAACCAGGTACTAGCAGTCATCAAAATTCTAACGTTGTTACCGCTCGTTGCGTTGCTCTACTACGACGATTTTGCTAGATGGGAGACGACTCTAGTCGACGACCACCTTCTTGGTTTCTTTGTAGCTGGACTTGCCATGCTTGCCATTGGTGTCTTGTTCAAGAGGAATGTCATAGAAACATATGTGGAAATTTCCGAAGCGAGGTTTTGGCCCGGCCTCTATCTAGTTATCGTTGCATTGGCCGTTTACATAGCAGGATCGTACGTTTCCCAGTATACTGCATGGCTCCATTACGAATCTTTGATTGTTCTAATTGCTGCCTACTTGGTGTTGCGCTTTGACAAGAGACTACTTCTAACATTGAGTCCTCTGTTCGCAATCGCGGGCGTGGCATTTGTCCCGGCTGTTACTGAAGGCTTGCTTGGCCATACCATTTCGGGCGCCTATACTGCACTTCTTTATGTTGGCTTGTTTGCCTTGTTTGAAGGTAACCAACTGCGTCCACTGCTAATACCGGGGGTGACGTCATTCTTGGGTCTTGTCTACTGGCTGGTACCAAAGATTGGCGAATTCTCGCTCTACGGCCTCCCCAAACTTAGTATCCTAGTCTTAATTGTGCCGCTGATCCCTCTTCTTTATTTCTTCGAGCAGTTTCGGAATACATTTCGACCTATTGCGGAAAGAACTCCATTGGTCTGTGAATCACATTCATCTTCCGAAGATGGTGGTACAAAGCCCTTCTTCGCTTCCTTATTTTGCCCAAACTGCGGAAGAAGAGTTCATTCACCTGATAAACTGAGCAAGACAACACTAGGTAGTTTGCTTTTTACTCTCGGGATTTTGCTGGCCCTATTTTTTGTTCAGGTACCTCTCCTCACGATGCAGGCCAGTTCTCCCTACCTTAGTCAAACGAGTTATTCAGGGTTAAACAGCATACCGATGGCGCAGCCACCAGCCGGGTGGCTTGTCAACACCTCTTCGATTGTTCGATCTTCCAATGAGATCTATGCCATTGAACAAAACATCGTTCCTTCATACCACCCAGAGAGCGCAAACTATTCCGTTTACTATGAGATCTCGTCTTCCAGGCTCCCACAGACGGAGCTCTGGAATCCGCCTTCAAACTATAATGTGACGAAATCAGTGTTTTCACTTGGTCCGTTCTCGGGGTACGTATACGACTATTCGTTCTACGGATCGTCGATGATGGTTTTTAGCGGTACGACAATGATGACGTTTCTAACTCAGGGACACTTTCAGTCGGCCGACGTGAGGTTAAGCATAGTCCGTCTCTACGGTGATGCTGGTGCTAACACAAGTTCCTCAGCCAATTTTCAAAGTGAGATTGACTTGTTATTCCTTCCAGTGCTACAGACGGAGACCGAATATTCAGCGTGGTCGTCATACTTTTTTTCCTTGCAGAGCGACTTCCTTTCCATAGATTCTATAGTAATAGCGATCATGGTTATGGGCGTGCTCTTTTCGTCGATACGCTTCATCGTCAGATCAGACGCCAAGACGGATGGATATCTCAGAAACGTTTCAGGATTGGGTGAAGATGAGTTGTCTTTTTTGACAAGGTTGCACAAATCACCAGGAATCAAGACTTTTCAAGAGATACAAGCCCTTCTTGCTGGTGGCTTACTTGTAACATCGAGCACTGAACTGCGATCGATTCTGGGGAGACTGGAGAAACGCAAGTTGATGAATAGAGTGCTGTTTGAGAGAGATTCAGAAGTCGTACTTGGCTGGAGGTTGCCATTCTAGCTGTGCAATTAGTCAAGTCTACTATTCTGTTAGGCATCCTGCTCATAATCTTGCTGTCTTTTGCCATGCCTGCGGCGAAAATTTCTAACGCTCAGACAAGCACTTCACTAACCGCAAGCGGCGCATCTATCAACGTTGTCTCGATTGTGACACCATCGTTTGACGTGTACAGTTTGAATGTGCCCCAAAGAGCTAATGCGACGATAAACCTTTATTCTCTGAACCTCGCTTCACCGGAACAAATTCAACTCATTTCATCTTTTCGTGCTAGCGATATCTCGGCACAAGCTATTCTGGACAACGGGACTGCAGTGACATTAAAAGCTGCTGTAATTTCTGGAACCGCTTCTGCCTTCATTGGATATTATCTTACACTTCCCGCATCCACGAACAATGTCAGCGCAACTATGAGTGGAAGTTACAACAGTGAAGCCTTTCTATTCAGGCTCGTAGCCCCGATTCCATTTGTGCTTCTGGAAGGAATCAATGTACCGACAAGTTACTCAGCTTCGCTGGTGACAACCAGCCGTACAACTCTGTCACAGGCTTACTATAGCCAAGGCGTCCTACGTCCGCAATATCCAAGCAAGATTGTTGGTGCTACAGCAAACGGGTACACTACTTATGAATTACCAAGTGATATAAGGGAGGTCGTTCTTCAATCCAGCTCATTCCGTACTGAAAGCACTGCGGTCTCCGTAATCGCTCTTGTTGTCGTGATTCTTGCAAGCCTTGGACTGGCCGAATCAGGAAGAAAATTGCTCAGATCGTTGACTGGAAAATTGAGGTTGCCAGTTATTGCAAAGTCCTCTAAGAGGGTATTCGGTTCTCTACCCAAGTCCTTTAGGGCGTATGTTTCAAGACTTACCACGGATCCCAGGAGTAAGTTTTCATCAAGGACCTTTTTGATGCTCTTTGTCCTTTGCGGCATTTTGATGGTTTCAATCGGTGTGATGGCTGGACCATCACCTCAAATCAAAGCCTACGTCGTGGCTTATCCAAATTCTGTTCCACAAATACAAAACAATCTCAATCTGGCTACTGGAGGTAGCACTCAGGTTGTTACTCCGGCGCAAGACTACTCGGATTTTAACGTCATGAGTAGCGTAGGCGACTTTAACATTGTAGTTATCTCAGCTTACCCTCCACTAGCATTGCCTAGCGTGGCCGGTAACTTGTTGCCGTACTTGGGAAACGTACCCTTGATTGTTGTCGATAATCAGGCTAATTCGACTTTTGTTTCTCAGATTGAGTCGCTGTACGGACACGTCGTTACGGTAGGTAACGCGGCAAACATGAATTCTACTGAAATAAGGGAGATTTCCCAAGAGATTCATTGTTGCGCGCAAAATAGGGCAAATCTATTGGGAATGGGACTGAGTTCGAGTGGGTTCAAGGAAGTTATCGTGGTTGAGGCCGCCCTTTCGATGATCATTGTGCTACTCGGTGGCGCCTTCGTTGGATCCGTTGTGTCTGAGGCAAATAATGACAAGACATTATTCAGGTTTGGATCAACAGTAATGGCTGGCTGTTTCGCATTCTTATTTGCCGAAATAATATACATTGTGACAAGCACGCTTCTCACCTTTCCACTGTCTTTGCATGCCGTGATATCTGGTGCAGACACAATAACTGGAATTGGATTGCTTGGGAAGTCTATCCATCTTCCGTTCGGAGGTGGAACTACTCCCAGGTTAGCAGCAGGAGCCACTGGAGTGCTTTTGGGAGCTCTCTACTCAGGCTGGAAGACCAGATTTAACTTGAGAGTTTTGCTTATACTAGTCGCGATAGTGGTCTTTCTTGTAGCCAATCCGCTTCAGATTGGAACGTTGACATTCCAGGCATTGCTTTACTTTTTTGCCAATACTCCACTAGGGAATTTCTTCACAGGGTCGCTTACCATCAAGAACTACTTGTACGGAATTGGATTTGGCCTCGGTGGCAATATTTCAGGATCCTATTTGATGTCCGCAGGAAAAATGCTGTTTTTTGCGGGATTAGTGCCGTTGGCTTTCTTGAACAAAATGGGGAAGAATACGGCTTCGCTTGCGATCTTGTTATCTGCGATCATGATTGGCGAAGGAGGCGTGCGAATAGGTGAAATGACGCCTAGTAAGACCATCATAGCTGTTTTGCCGGGACTGTTTGCTGGCTTCTCGTTTGCATTTGTTCTTCTGTTGATTGCAGCACTGGAAAAGTACTTGAGCAGATCTGAGGTGAAGTAGAATGACTTCGAATATACGCGCCAGAGTCTTGAGATTAGCTGAAGCCATCGTCGTAATAGGTTTCTCAGTTTTTATCTTGTTGTCTCGCAGTCCTGCAGTAGGATCAGTCTCAAGCTTTCCAATCCTCATTTACTATCTTTTCGTTCCAGGTTACGTGCTAACCTCGGTTCTTGCAGAGGAGTATGATATATTGTCGCGGTTCTTGTACTCAGTCATGGTAGGATTGGCACTATTGCTCTCGCTAGCAGCTCTGGATCACGATCCTTATCTTACGATTCGCAATAGCCATACAGTAATCATCCCGATAGTTGCAGTTTTGGTTGAAGGCTACGTGTATTATCACAAGAAACCATTCTATATTGACTTTCAGACGGGTTAGAAAAATATCTAGCAGCTGTCAAGAATTTGGGTTGACCAGAGGGCAGAAAAATAATGAAGAGATTGAATATCTTGGTTTTGGCGAGTACTTTCTATCCCAAAATAAATGGTACTACTCTTGCAATCTCGGAACAAATCAATAATCTTAGTAAAAGTGGGCACAGGGTCTTTCTCGTAACTAGAAGGCTAAAAGGAACCCCGAAAGTGGAAAACTGGAGAAGCGCAGCAATTATTCGAGTGGGCGCAACTAAAGGTTCCGTTTTGAGTTCGCTGTTACTTCTCATAAACGAAATTATTATTTCGACTATTCTCATCAGGCGGTTCAAGATCGATTTAATACATGCGAATGGTTTTCTTCCACTGTGGGCAGGCCTATTCTCAGGAAAGGCCTCTTCAATCCCAGTTGTAGTCACTCTTCACGGACTTCAAAGATCGTGGCTCACCGAAGCTCGTTGGATCTCAGATTCAAGCCTTGCAGTTACACTTCCTGCTGAAAAATTCGCTCTGGGTAAAGCGGATGCTGTTGTTGCTCAATCAGATTATTTCGCGAATTTTCTCAGACGGTTATATGGCATTGACGGGAAAAAAGTTGCGATAGTCCCTCATCCAGTAGATGTCAAAATCTTTCACTCGAAACGAAACATCGAAAATCGAACGCACCCTATAGTTCTTTTTGTCGGAACTCTTGGTAGGATTCATGGACCAGATATTCTGTTAGAGTCTGCTCCAAAGGTCATCAATGCAATCCCTGAAACAAGATTCGTCTTTGTAGGAAAGGGACCTTTGCGCGACTATTTGGAAAACAAAGCGCGTGATCTAGGAGTTGACTCTTCAGTAGAGTTTGTCGGTGAAGTAGTGGACAGATACAAGCTTTCTGATTGGTATTCTTCTGCCACTGTTGTTGTCGTACCAGTTAGATATCCAGGATTCTTCATGTCCAAGGTTACAATCGAAGCCATGGCTACTGGTCGCCCGGTGATAACGACTCAGAAACTTGATCAAAACCTGGTTAACCATGGAATCTTCTTTACTGAATGCTCACGAGAATCAATCGCGAACAAACTCGAAATGATTCTAAAGATGAGTTCTACAGAATACAATGATGTGTGCAATTCAGCATCCACTTATGCGCAAGAAAACTGTACCTCTGAGTCAGTTACCTCTGCGATAGAGCGAGTGTATGCGAAGGTCTTGATTCCATTCACGGCGAGAGAAAAAGACAAGCGAACTTCGTAAGGAGTCCATCACATATGTCGCAATCCGAAACCAATCTGACTGGATATTGTGCGGTTGTAAGGGAACACCTGAAGTTGTTATCGCATCCGAAATTACGTTTGCGACTATCTTACAACGTGTTCACTAGTAAACTTGGAGAAGGAGCGATTTGAAAGTTCGTAGAAAGATTGCTGCAGTAGTTTTGCTGTTCGTGTTGCTGACTTCCCAACAGTTTGTCTCTACTACGACTGATGCAAGTCAGAATGAATATGGGAGTCAAACCTACATTAATTACGGGCTTGCTGTTCTGAATAATCAAAACGTTGTCTCGCTTGCTTGGTTAAACTCCATGACTGGTGGTGTCCAATCTGTCCAAGCATATGAACATGTAATCCTCGCAAGTTTACTTCCTCTTAATATTCGAATGGTCCTCCTAAACATTGGTTGGCAGAACTATTCGGTTGGCGCGATTCCATATGAACAATGGGTCGCGAATTGGCTTACCGCGTCAGACAATTATGGAATCGAAAATGTCTTCTTCTTATCACAGTTTACGCAAGAGGGCATCGGCTCAAGATGGATTATGAGTCTCATACAATCTGACCCTTACACTAGGACTGCCTACCCGAACGGAACTCTGGCAAAATACGTTTCCTACGATAATCCAGATGTCGCATCGGCCGTTGATACAGATCTCTCTATCATGTACTCGTATTATGGCACTCACCCATCTTGGGTCGGCATAGGGACAGGGACCGTTCCAGATCCTTACAATTTTACGAGTTCGAGCTTACCGACCATGGGTTATTCCAATTCTACTCTTCGTCTCTTCTCGAACTCAGCTTTCCTCCAAGGGAGTGACGGTAATAATCTAAACGGAACGCCGAACCTAATCTGGAACGAATTTCGCAATGTTACTGACTCGGTTTCTTTAGCATCAGGAATGTGGGGAACTTCAAGAGTCTTTAACGTGTATTCGAATTATACTCTCGCAATGAGATTTCTTCTTCAATCCAATGAACCATCAATTTCTATTCAATGGTATGGAGACGCATCTGGAAATGCTGGCAACTTGGAAACTACTATCTACAAGTACAACGGTAGTATTCCTAACTCCACTTCACCTATCTACATCCAAGTTGATAACTCCAATCTCTTTTCGAGTAATCAAGGCTGGCAGACTCCATTACAATATGATGCCAATTTCACACCTGGCTACTATTGGATAGTTTTCTCATGTCAGTCTTGCAATCAAACCAACGGCTACGATATCTATGTTAGAAATCAGAACATCGCCGGCGAAGAGGCACAAGCCTACAACAAACAGTATTACGGGGGCAGCTGGGCAGGAGTAGGCAGCTCTATTCTCTGGATAAGAGGTGAGGGAGGTAGTGATTTGTCAATTTACCAATATGAGAATGCGTTCTTAGGCGTATCGAGCCAGACATTTTATGCAAGCACCACATTCTCATTCAATACGGTCTTTCTGTATTTGAACCTGCAGTCTCCGGGATCTTCTATAGGCACTCTTAACGTAATTGACCAAACAACGGGCAAGATTATGGCGAGCGCAATCCTCAATCAATCATCAGTACGTGGTATGCATGGTTGGGTTCCATTCCAGCTCAATCGCGTCCTAACCGCCATAAAGGGAAACGAGTATTTGATAGACATTAGCGAAACAGGATCGTCGCACTTGTGGAGTAGTAGCTTGTGGGGGCTTGATTCCAATCCCGGGTTCGAAAACCAGACTCGTTTCTTGCTCTTCCAATTAGCACTGCTAAACGTAGGCCAATCGAATTTGGATTATACAAGTATCAGCCAGACTTCTAACAGCATATCAAGTGAGCATCTTGACGCGATCGGCTTCACCCCCTCAGCCACCGAAACCCTGACATCCGTTGGTATTCTCATGCGAAACCAGAATTCGAAGATTGGATACTACGATGAAGGTATGCTGAACATTTCAATCGAAAGCTCTGCTTCAAACGGGACTATTCCTTCTTCTCAAGTGCTGCAAACGCTTTCGGTTCAAGCGAGTAGGGTTCCAGAGAATGGCTGGCTTAATGTTTCTGGATTCAACGTTCCAGTTCGAGCAGGAGAGACATACTGGATCGTCCTTTCCACTGGTAATTCTTCTTCATTCAGCTTTGCAGTTTTAGGGAATCCTTACTTGCCGCTAGAACTTGCATCAACGGACGGTGGAACAACGTGGAGTCCGCTTGCGATAGGTGGCGATCTTGCATTTCTAGCGACCCTGACAAATCAGACTCTAGGCGATCCAATCAATGACGTGGAAAGTACGTCAATAGGTACCTCCACATTGCTTGCCGAGTCTTTCGTCGCTGAAAATGGCACTCAGATTGCCGGTGTCTATTTGGGTCCTGTTAGCCAAGTCAAATCATTGTATGCTGGCGATTACGTACAGGTCTCGCTCAGACCAGACAACGGGAATGGAACCCCTTCAGGATATGTTCTTTCGGAAGGAAAGTACTATGGAAACAATATGAGTGGCTCTGCCATTCTCGTTCCCTTTTCTTCCGTTGTAAGGTTACAGGCTGGGCAAAGATATTGGATCGTTTTGCAGCCTATTAATGGTAGCTACTCTGTTACCACTGACATATACTCTAATTTTTCATCATCGGTCTCTGCCAAAGCTTCAGCTATGATTTCTGAAGATCGAGGAAACAAATGGGCTGAACTCAATGGCGGAGCAGCTTCTTTTTCTTTCTCACTTATGGAAGCCGCTCTTCCTCTTCCTGAATACAATACGTCCCAACTTTTCAAGCAGCTTTCAGACTATCAGAATTTCTCTTTGAATAGCGCTGTACTCAGAGGCTTCAATGCCTTCCTCCAGAGTTCCAGGCTGTGGACTTTTCAAAACATTACACGTGCATTCGATAATGAAACCGGAAGAAACTGGACGTTCTATTCGAGCGTTCAACCTGATGTCTCAAGTTCCCTAGGCGGATTTGGGAACGTTGTAAACTTGTACGGTTCGGTATCTCCTGATAACTGCGCATCTCTCTTTTGGTATCTTCTAAATCGTGCCCCTCTTAGTACACTACAATTCCAAAATGTGTGGGATTCGGAGCTTCTCCAAAGCTGCAATCTTGAATCTTTGATTGGACAGTTGAACTACATGAATTATGTCGGTAACAGCTTTGGAAACAAAATGCAGATTCAAACACTCGTAGTAGGTGATTCGGCTCAGCCCGAGAATCTGACGAATTATTTACTTAACTTGTACAATGAGAGCTATCTATCACTATCAGCCTTTCAGAGCTATGTTAGCAAGAATAATCTGACTAGGTACAATACAGTAGTTTGGCTCTCTGAGAATGGTTCTAATTCGGCGGCAAATTCCGCAATAGCAAATTACGTTCGAGAAGGTGGGAATTTGATAATAGTGCAGAATCAAAATGAGTGGCAAACGCTTGTTCAAGACTACGGACTATCACTAGGAAGATCAAATGAAACAACCAAGTTCACACTCGCAAATTCAACAGATGATATCACAAATCATACGAGTTATTACGGTTCAGTAAAGTCTGAGTTGCTACCAAATGGTACTTCCATATCTAGTAGTTTAGGGTTAACGATGGTGGAAACCTCTTACGGAACTGGAAATGTATTGGTGATTGAAGGCGGTCCAGATGTTTCTTCCGTTTACCAGACTTCAGATATGACAACGTTGGTGTCAAATGCAATATCATACATTCAACAAGGCATCTCTAGTCCAATATGGTTCGAGAATCCGAACGAGCCCAAGATATCTTACAGCATTACCGGATCTCCAGGAGCTCCCCTTCTGCTCTGGCTAACAAACTCTGGAACTTCGCCAGAAAACGTGTCAATTCATCTTGATCCTGCTTATTTCGGACTAGGCGCACAGTTCTCGGCGCTCGATTTAAGTGGTTTCACAACTCATTCATTTTATGGATCAAACGCTGTCAATATGAATTTTACAGTCGCGCCTGAATCTTGGACACCAATTTACTTAATTCCAAGGGCAAGTTATTCCGCTCTGCTTTACTCATCCGGGGTGTCAACGTTGCAATTGACTGCTCCGAATCAAGATCTGTTCCGGGTAGCCTCGTCAACCAATCAGTCGGTCATTCTGGCAATTCCCTTTAATGCAACAATCAAGGAAGTCGTCTTGAACGACCAGATTTCTCTTCCAGAATTCAACAGCAGTCAATTGGTCTTGAATTCCCGTGGAGGCTGGTATTATCAGAGCCAGACGCATCTGCTCATTGTTAGCTATGTGTCTTCTGGCATTGACTCGATTAGGGTTCTGCAGAGTATTTTTGAACCAACATATAATCCTGTAAAACCCCTTCTCACAATTCTTGTTGCTCTAATAGGTGGTGAAGCTGTTTTTGTTACATATCTTAAATTTGTAAGTCGGCGGAGCAGAGCCAAACCAGAGTTGAACCTAGAATAATGAGCGACTGCTTTGAAAGTCTGAAATGGTGTCTCATTTAGTGTTGTTGAGTCAGGAACCTACGAGAATATCTTGCGACTGGTAATTGAATGTCGAGGTAAGTCCAGGCTATACGGAATCAAACAGGCGATGTAGTCGGTTGAAAGACAGATCACTAATCAGCGTTCTGAGGTTAGTGGATGACTATCCAGAGGCAGGTAAAGCATCCTTTGGCCTTCAACCTGTATTTTCAAACCTCTCACACGAACAGAAGAGGCTGGGGTACGATGTAATCGTCATCGCCAGAAGACATGGAAATCAGTCAGAGAACGAAGTTGACGACGGAGTAAGTGTACATAGGATAGGAAATCCGTTCACACCGAATGCTCTTCGTGTAGTTAGGACGCTAACTGCGAGCTGTGAAACACCAATTGTTCATACACACGCCACTACAGGCTTTTTCTTGGCCCCTCTTCGAAAAACTATTCGAGCTCCTATCGTCTCTCATGTACATGGAACCACCAGATCGCACAATATGCCTGTAGCACTTCGATTCGGACGAATCGTCTATGACTATTCTCCACTTAAGATTGCTTACTATCAGTCGAGAGAGAAGTTACTCTGGTCTATTGCAAATAGAATTGTTACTGTGAGTGAGGCAATAAAGTCAGATCTAGTTTCAAGTTATGCAATAAACGAGAAGAAAATTGCGGTTGTTTACAATGGAGTCGACACTAACACATTCAGACCCATTTTCGATGCCCGGCTACCGGAGAAATTCAAGATACTGGAAGGCAAGAGAATTGTGTTGTATGTTGGACACTTTGGTTTGCGCAAGGGCCTTTTACATTTGATCAAAGCTATGGAAAAGGTAGTCCAAGAAGTCCCTGATGCGGCGTTGCTTTGCATCGGCGGAGTGCCGAAATGGTTGGGCGCCACAGATTACTGGACTTATCTTCACGCGACTATCAGGGAAAGCAACCTTGAAGGAAAAGTAGTGCTTGCAGACAGGATTCCGAACATAGAGCTCCCGAACTACTACTCACTAGCAAGTGTATTTGTTTTGCCATCGTATTATGAAGCGTTTGGCAAAGTTGTTGTCGAAGCAATGGCGTGCGAAAGACCAGTTGTCGTGTCTCGAAAGGGTGGTCTGGAAGAAGTGGTTGAAGACGGAAAATCAGGTCTAATGTTCAATTATGGACAAATTGATGAGTTATCAAATGCGATTGTAAAGTTGCTTCAAGATGTGAAATTGGCAAGAATGATGGGTGCAAACGGAAGAAGGAGAGCCGAACAGGATTTCACCTGGTCTGCTGTAGCAAGACGAATAGGGTTAGTGTATCGTAAGATACTGTATCAGGACTACTGAGCTTCAGACAAAAATGCGTGAAACATGAACTTGAACGCAGATTCCATTCGGTCTCGCTCACCTAGATATAGTCTTTGTATTACCAACTACAACACAATCGAGACAATAGAGAGGTCAATCAATTCGTTGGCAAGCCAGCTGAAGGACCAATCAGAGATTGTAGTCGTTGACAACTTCAGTAATGACGGTTCACTCAAAATTCTAAGACGATTTCAGTACGAAGGAAAAATCAAATTGGTTTTGCAGAAATGCAACCGTGGACATGGCAGACAGCTTGCCTTCGAACATTCGAGTGGTGAGTACATAATCGATCAATTGGATTTAGATGACATTTACAGTCAGTGTTTTCTTGATCTGGTTCGACTGTATCATCGAAAATTCGAAGGAAATCTTCTCCTGTGCCATGGTTTTCTGATTGCGCCACGGACGCTTCTAAACGAGTTAGGCGGATGGAGAGATCTACAGTGGGGGGAAGACAGGGATTTGTGGGCAAGAACCGCATCTGCTGGTAAATTCACCTTCATACCGTTTGACCCTAGGACTTACATGCGACCGCATGGAGGAGCCAGAAGTTTGGCCCATCGCTTGATGTATCAATATGAAAGAGCTCGTGACAGCTATCGGATTGGGATCAACCCTGCAAAAAGAGACTCGAGGGCAACCGCGAGCTCCTTTTTCATTCGAATGCTTGCAGTAGCTGGATATATCAGATCACGGTTCATGAAGAGATACGGACAAATTGGTTCTGAACTTGATAGACGCAAGTTCATTCCGGTAGAGCTTGCCAGGATCGAAACAGTAAAGCTAGAAGATCTTCAGAAACTTCTAAAGTGACGGGGTGTCAACTGCTTGGAGTTTGTATTTATCCATATTTCTGAATTCTCTTGAAGAAAATGTGGGCATAGTGTAATGTTCTACATATGCCAAGAACGAAATACCAATAGAAAGACGTGCATTCAGTTGGTCCATGAGATAACGGACCTGTTAAGTGAGATGATGTTTTGACTTCGGAGGCATGAGTGTCTCGCAATCAAAGATAAAATGTCACCAAAAGCTCTGGTTGACGGGGCGTATGACAAAAAGTCTTCACATCATTGCATCAGTGTATTCAATATCGATGCTTTGAGCAAATGTCAATGATTATCATGGAAGAGAGAAATTGAATCCGAAATATTCGATATGTGTCACAACTTACAACTGCATAAGCACAATCAAGGAATCACTTGATAGTATCTTGTCACAAATCGACCAGAAATACGAAGTTATTGTGGTGGATAATCGTAGCACTGATGGTTCGCTGGAAGTCTTGCAGGAACTGGCACGAGATAATAAGGTTAGACTTATTGTTGAGAAGACATCACGTGGATGTGGAAGACAGCGCGCATTCGAGCATTCCAAGGGAGAATTCATCATAGACCACATAGATGCAGATGATGTCTACAAACCCATACTTTCAAAACTGATTGGTTATTATCATGCCAATTTCGAAGGAAATATGATGCTTTGCAAAGGATTTTTTGTTGCGCCTAGAGATCTTATATTAGCTGTCGGTGGTTGGAAGGATCTGCAGTGGGGAGAGGACTGGGAGCTGTACGCAAGAATCGCTGCGCTAGGGCGATTACGCTATCTTTCAATTCAGACAAGATCTAGAGTCAAACCACATGGGATGGGACCATTCTTCTACAAGCTTAGATACCGATATCAGCGGGCCAGAGATACCATTAGGAGGGGAGAGCCATTATCCTATGCACTACCTGCAAATTTGGCAAAGAAGATTTTGTTTTTACCCTTGGCAGTGCTTGCTTGGATTGAGGCTAAGAGAAAAGGTGTCGTCGCTGAAAAGTATCGGCTGAGACTGGAAGACTATGAGGTCCTAGTAGAACAAGCATTCCGAGAGGCCCTTGGGTGACCTAATCTATTCGCTTTTCGTAGAACGACAGTATTTTCATTGTCGAAATCTTTGTGCTAGGATTGAATCAACCGCGATAGAATTTCAAATGCGTTGCCGGCAGAATTAGACTGGGCCCGTCAATCTGTCAGTACCAGCTGAGTGTTGCTTCGCGTTTCGCTCTTCGAAGACCCCAGCGAAATATCTGCGCGCTGAAATACAAAAGGAATATCCCGATACAGAACGTAATCGCGAATGCTTCGCCCGTACCAGGAGACAAGATTGAAGAATTTTCAAGAGCGGAAAGTCTCACGATGTGATATATCCATGTCTGTGGCAAGAACCACGAAACTGTCGAAAGTCCAGGGAGATAATGGTTAAGCTGGTCAACAGGGAAGGTCATCCCAGAAAGGAGTGAAGCAGCAAGAGTTATTGCATAAGTCACTGGATCGCTAACTTTTGTGACAATTCTCAGTCCGGTAGAAATCATTGCGAGAGAAAACACGATCGTACTTGATATCATAATGGCAAGCACAAGTGAAAAAACATTGATATCAAGGGAAACATGAAAGACGGCAAAAGCTATAATGAGTTCAGGAATGAACAACAGGACTGAAACGATGTAAGTCCATGCCGCAGTTCCAATTACAAGAGTGGTAGAGCGGATTCCAGTCATGAGAATGTTCTCCAGTGTCCAAGGGTTCAACCGGCTCTGCAAACCCTGGCTCAAGGGCATGATCAGATTAGTTATCAGAATTCCTACCATCAGGAAAGACAGATAATTTGTACCATATTCGGGAACTGGTCGGTTGACATAAGTCGAGTTGACTCCCCAAGTCGCGACACCAACTACTCCACCAATAGTGGTGGTGATTATTTGACTCTTGTAACTTGTCCAATTGTGGATGTCGCGTTTTGTGAGAGCCCATATCTTTCGAGGCTCGATGAAGGGGACGTTCATCAGACGGTAGCCTCTTTGGTTAACTTGAAGAATGCCTCTTCTAAGCTCGGTTGAGAAGCTTCAATGGAAGAGACCTTAGCTCCCGCAGTAATCAACGTTCCGAATAGTCCGTTGTAGTCCAAATCTCTGTTAGCTTCTATAGAGAATATCAGATTATCATCATTGGCAGTTTCTGCAACTTCTAGCGTCGAAATCCCATTGATCTGACGAACCTTGTCCACAATTTTTTGGAATTCTGTCTTGTACGGCAGGCTAACTCCAAGCACAATGTTAATAGTGTCCGCGACAGCATATCTGATTTCCGAAGGAGACCCCATGGCAGAAATTCTGCCTTTCCTGAGAACTGCAATCGTGTCGCAGATTTCTTGGGCTTCCCACAGATTGTGAGTCGACAAAAAGACTGTCTTGCCTCTTTCTTTTGCAAGAATTTGGGTCAGAAGCTTTCGAAACTCTGCAGCAGAGACCGGGTCAAGACCATTTGTCGGCTCGTCAAACAGAATTATAGATGCGTCGCTCACCAAAGCTCTGCATACAAGTAGTCTGCGCGCCATCCCAGTCGAATATTTTTGGAACATCAGATCAGCTTTTTCGCTCATGTGAAAATACTCGAGCAATTCATCTATCCTTGGCTTCGCGATCTTCCGCGGGATTCCATACAAAGCAGCGAAGAATTCAAGGTTTTGGCGTCCGGTCAATCTGCGTTCGAAACCTCCGTATTCAGAGAGAACCGATTGAAGTCTTTTCAGGGAAGCAGTTGGATTTTTTACGACGTCTATTCCATCGACCAGTGCTTGTCCTGAATCAGGGAGAATCAAGGTCGAAAGAATCTTGATCAGAGTTGTCTTCCCGGCTCCGTTTGGCCCAAGTAAACCAAAAACTTGGCCGCGTGAAACTGAAAAGCTCACTCCGTCCAGAGCAGTGACATTGCGTTCCTGATTACCTCTAATCATAGAGATAAGGCCCTTAATCTGATAGCCGCCAAGAAGTGTTCCAGCTTTGCCACTATAACGCTTTACGAGGTTTGTCACTTGCACAGCTGGGATGTCCTGCGGCATTCTGGTATCTTGGAAGCTCTAACAACCTGATTTACTTTAGGATATCTATTTTAATCCATCATTCATCCAAAGTCCAAACAACGAGCATCTTCTGTTCCCCGCTGTGAATAACTAAGTCACTCAAAAAGTACTCTGAATCACATGTCATCATTGATTCTCGCGAACTACTTGAAAATGATCCTCAAATGAGAACACCCTATGAATGTCGCATTACTACACCATATCGGATCCAGTTACAGATCTGACAAGGATGTCAACAATCTCCCAAGAGAAATTGATAGCCTACTCTGATGCGTCAGATTGGCAATTCGCAGATCTGACTAGTGAAATTCAAATGGACCTACTTAGCAAAGATCAGCCTTTGCAAGAAGGTGATCATATTGTCAACTGCACTCGCTTCCTGAAGAATCGACTCCTGAGTGGCATTTCTAGAAGCGACCATAGTCCGTATCGTTTGGTAATGCCAACACGAAGTAGTTTTGTGTATTGGCCTGAACTCAGATACCGCGCAAAGAGCTTATCATAGGCGAGTTTTCTTGTTCTGGAATCGAGTGATGAGAGGTCGCCTAACACATGCTTTTCAAGAACAATTGTCTTCCAACGAAAGTTCATTGCTCTAGAATCTCGTCGCACGAAATTACCTGAATAAACGCGATAACCGTAAAGTGGAAGAGGGATGTATGCAAAGGGAAACGACTTTGCTAGTCTTAGCGAGAAGTCTACATCTTCGCTAGAATGTAACGACTCGTCGAACAGACCGACCTTGTCCAAACACGTTCTAGGAAACATTATGCTTGCAGTAGGTGTTGTTCCAACAAGAAAGTAGGGAAACCACATTCCTTCTGATCGCTCAGCATCATCATGAAATGGCACCACGATATACCCCGAACTATCAATTTCGAACCAATCTGTATAGACTACTACGGGTTTTTCTCTTTCGCTCAGAATTCGCATCTGCGCGTCGAGTCTTGTCGAAGCATAAACATCGTCAGAATCTAAGAAGGAAACAAATCTTCCAGATGAGTAGGCTAGTCCATCGTTTCTAGCTTTAGAAACGCCTAGATTTCTTAGGTGCCGAATCAGGTGGATGCGAGAATCTCTTCTCCGAAAAGTGTCGATAACTTGTATAGAGGAATCGGTCGAACAATCATCGATGATTATCAGTTCAAAGTCCTGATAAGTCTGCGTAAGAACGCTTTCGATAGCTTCGCCTATGTAGGAACTCTTGTTGAAATTTGGCATTATCACTGAGATTCTGGGACTGTTTGGCAACTTCGAGCCATCCCGATTTCTTAACATGCTTCAGAATGTCACATATTTCTTTTTTCTGACGTAAGGTCTATTGTTAGTTTGGTATTGCATGTCGAATCTCCCAAGTCCTCTTTGCCTTCTGAAGGTCGTGTAGTCTCACCTAACTTAATCGCAGTATCAGACTAGCTTTTGGTAAATCAATGTCGATGAAATCCGTTTGAAATGAAAATGAGTCTCCATTACTCTGGCAATGAAACAAAATATTGAGAATCTTCGGAGTCAAAGTCCTGACTCAGTTTTGGGGGATGAGGAAATGTTGACAGATAAGCTACAAGCTGGACTATTCTATCCAAGCGCCTTCTCGGACGTGGCCGAAAGCCCAGTCGGTAAGCATCCATATACTCTCCCAATCTGTAACTATTCCAGCCGACAATGCCCGAGCGTTCTCGATGCTCATTAAATGTGTACCTAATCAACTCTGCTTGCGTCCAAGCATACCTCCTAATTTGTTGTGCCTTGTACCAAATGTAAAGATCCTCTCGAAACTGCGTGCTCGGCCAACCTCCGATTTCTTCAATGAGTGTTCTAGGAGCTATTAGGCAAGAGAACTTGCCATTCCAATAGCCAACATTTTTCGTATTATTGATCTTCAACATCATTCCGTCTAGGCGTTTATGGTAGAGTTGCAGAAGGTCATTTATGATGGGATTGAACACATCATCTAGATCAAAGTGCGCAAGAATATACTTGCCTTTGGAGTTTTCAAATGCAATTTGCCTAGCTCTGCCTCTATTGGTCTTGGCCTTGATCAGATGGATTTTCCCTTGTTTTTCGTACTCCATGAGTACTTTTTCAGAACCATCATTGCTGAAGCTATCAACAATTACTATCTCAAAACTATCGTCGATTTGGTTCAGGATGCTATCGAGTGACTCCCTTATTCTGACGGAATTATTGTAATGAGTCATACAGAAACTGTATCGTAGCATCTTGAATTCGGAGGTCGAAACAAACATGTAATGCTTTATGTTGTCTCAATTGCTACAACCTACATGATAAATATGCTAGGTGTCAAGGAAATGATACACCAATGAAGATAACTTTTGTGCATGGTTCAAGCCTGCTTATATTTCGAGGCTCAGAAAAGTGGCTAATCGAAGTGTGCAGTCAACTGAAGACCGATGGATTCGATCCCAGCATTGCATACTTTCCAGATCAATTACATAAGTATGTGAAAACAGAAGACGATCTAGGACGCCGTCTTTCTATTCTCGGGAACACCTTGCCAGAGATCCACAGAAGAGAGCTAAGATTCGTTTCGTTAAGACTTTCATTTAAGAACAGACTAGCCAATTTTGTAAATCGAAACTTGGAGTTCGTGCCTCTAGGAGCAGGCATTTTTCAAGTTTTTCATAGGTGTAATCGAGTATACATCATGTCCGTACGTACGAACGCTGCCCGACTTCTAATGTTACTGTTCCTTGCAACTCTATCGGGCACTAGGCGGGTTATTGTCGGAGTCCATGTGAATCTTGCTTTGCCTCCATATTACCTCGCGCTACTCGTGCTGTACGTGAAATTAAGAGTTCTTGGTGCGGTCCACTGTGTCAACCTCAACGAAGCGGAAGATTTGAGGGCTAGGTTGCGGTGTCCGGTATTATACATTCCAAATGGCGTTGAATGCTCGAAATTTTGTCCGGGAACGAAGAACAAGGAGTTTACTATTCTGTTCGTTGGTGCTCTGACAAAGACCAAAGGTGCAGATCTTCTTCCAGAGATCTATTCAATACTGAAGAGAGACCACGAAGAGATTGTCATGCATTTAGTAATCGCAACTCCCGGAGGAGAACTTGGTTCATACCTCGGTAATTGGAGCAAAAAGGAGAGAAGTGTTGAATACAAGGGCTTTGTTACGGAAGATGAGTTGGCTTCGCTTTACCGAGAATCCACTGTTGTCCTTTTGCCGAGCAGGAAGGAACCTTTTGGCTTGGTGGCTTTGGAGGCTCAGGCAAGTGGAACGCCTGTTATAGTCTCTGGCGCAAGTGGCTTCAGACAAACAGTCCTTGACGAGGAAACAGGTTTCATTGTCGCTGATTATTCCCCAAGTGCATTTGCAAATATGATTGCAAGAGTCTACGACGAGTGGTCTAAATCGAGAACTGAATATTACCAGATGTGCGACAAAGCTCGCGAGCACGTACTGCGCAATTTCTCTTGGCCAATTGTGATGCAGCAGTTGGAACGTTTGTTTACTCAAGAGTGACATATTTGCTGATTATTCCAGAATTGCAAAGGGAATACACACTCGGCTCAACGCCGTTATCGCTTCACACTATCGTTGTAAGTAACCTTTCTTCATAAGCTCGTCAGTAAGCAGGCTTATGCACTCTTGTGGGGTATTATTCTCAGTATCGATTATAATGTCTGGCTGTGTTGGTACTTCATAAGGATCCTGAATGCCAGTCATGTCGTTGATTTCGCCTCGTCTGGCTCTTGCATAGAGTCCCTTTGGATCTCTTTTCTCACACGTAGACAGAGAGGCTTTGACGTAGACCTCTACGAATCGATCAGCTCCGACAAGCTCTCTTCCATTGTTCTTGAGGCTCTATAGTGTGAAATCTGCGCCACTATCGAAATAACACCATTTCTTGAGAGAACCTTCGCAAGATAGGACACTCTTCTCGCGTGTTCTTCTCGGTCTTCTTTTGATAATCCAAGATCCTTCGAAAGTCCTTTGCGTACCTCATCTCCGTCCAATACTTCCACAAATCTTCCGAAATCGATTTCACATTTTTGTTTGAGCAGACTAGCAAGCGTCGACTTGCCCGACGCGGGCAACCCGTCATCCAAATTGTGAAGCCTTTTGGCCTCAATTCTGATTCGTCTTTTGAATTTAGTGTCAAACTTCCGTCACATCAAGTCACAATGCCCTTTAGTATTCTAGTAAGTATCCGCCCATCACCAAACGAAGCATAATATTTCAGACGGTGAACTACCCTGCGATTCCATGAGGAAAATCCCTTCGAATAGTCCTTGAACTGTTCTTGCAGACTTCTTAGGATGGGTTTGTCTGACTTGCTGAGAAGAAGAGAAGAGTAAAGTAGCTTGACAGAATCCGATACGTCAGGGTGCATTAATAGCTCATTTGGAGAAGATTCTTGGTGCCGCAGATTGTGAGCCGCCACAGAAAGAACGGCTGGATCATATTTACGGCCAATGAAACTAGCTATCTTAGAAATCTGTGCCTCTGGTTGAGAGAAATAGTCCTCATGAAAGATCAAAAGAGTTGATTCTCCAAAAGTACTTTTTAGAGCATTTGCTGTGAATGTGAACCATAAAGATGTTGCAGTAGCGATGTCAATGTTCCGATCCATTTTGTGCCACGACCGTGCAACTTCTAGGGGATTTCTTACGCAGACCAAGTAATTCACGTCTTTTCCAAGATAGCGTTTCCAGAAGGGAAGAGTAATGCAAAGGCGGGTGTCTTTCCATCCCCACAGCTCATGGCTCTGGAGTTCGGAAACAAATGACTCGCATTCATGCGAGAGTTTTTGAAGTTTCTTATCGTTTTCCCAACCCTTTGGTGTGCCACCCGGCTTATCTTGGTCTCCGCCGAGATAGGATAACAACTTTGTATTCAGGATTTCAGATCTGCGGCTTTCCCAGTATCCTTCCTCATTGAAGTTATCTGCAGACCTTGCGTCGTTGTGAAATACGAACCCCATGCCTCTGAGAATATTTGCAGTCAGTGAGGTGCCGCTCCTTCTCATCCCAGTAATCACGACGCCTTCGGCCAAAAATTCTGAGGCCCTCTCTTTCTATGCATGGGGGTTGCGCACCGTGACTATTTGTGTCTTGTATATCAGCTTCGATGATTTCTACGAAGCCTACTCTTGAAACTTAGCGCGAAAGCCTCCAGTGTGCCGCGAGTCACAAACACGATTGCTAACACTACCTTCGCCTTAGCATTATTCCGAACACAATCTCTAACAGCCTTTCTACTACTGAACAAAAAGAAACCTGCTATTGACTTTGGCAATTTGAAGAACCTCGGATGCTCTAACATTACCAACACTCGGTTACGAGTAAAGTAATAGGCACGCGGCAAAAAATTAGGCTTGACTCCTCCATAGGGTAGATCAAAATGAATGACTGCCGACAGCGGCTGATACAGCAAGAGATAACCCAAGTCTCTCACCTTCAAACTGAGTTCTACATCTTCTGAAAAGGAATAGACACCGAGGGACCTTAGAAATCCTCCTGCCCGTCGTATCACGTCTCTTCTATACGACATATTCACACCCCTCATCAAGTCAGTACTACAAATGACGGGCGATCGATCGTAAAGTACATCAAAGTACCATGTGATTCGACGTGCGTCTTCCGTACCTTTGCTGTTAGGGTATAAGACCTTGCCACAAACCCCTCCCACCTTCTTTGATTTGTACGCTTCAACAAGAAAGACTAGCCAGTTAACATCTGGGATTGCATCGTCATCTATGAAGGCAACAATATCGCCGTTTGCGATTTCCAGCCCCTGGTTCCTTGCCTCCGCAGGTCCCATTCGACGCGTGTTATTCACAACTCGTATAGCGGTTTCACGTGGAAATGAAAACGAATCAAGAATCTCAGTTAGGATGTTATGTGGTCCGTCATTGACGATTATGAGTTCAATTGGCTTGTAGCTTTGCTCTAAGACTCCTCCTATGCATTGCGAAAGAATCTCTGGCCTCGCTGCCAGGGTCGCCACAATGACTGAAATTCGTAGCCTTTTCTCGGTATCTCGTTCTGTTAGCAATGTTTTCTCAAATGTCCGATCCATTATTTTCTATTGTTGAACATGAAGACTGTACACTCAATTCGCTGTTGCAGATACATACACAAATTCAAAGTCTTCTTCTCATAATGCGTAACCAGCAATAACTCTGTTGCCGCTATTCGCATTCAGACCCATCGTTGTTTTGAAGTATTTGTTCGCAATTTGATTTAAGTATCTCATTGGCACAGTTTCACGATGAATATACTCCACTGTTAATCTCATCTATTCTGATTTTGCGAGCCAGACGCTGTCTATTCAAGGATTCGATGGCAAGCACGATATTGTTCATGATTTCGATTTAACTGGTCTCCGGATTACAACAATTGAGCCTTTACAAATATCGTCGGGATAAGGACAACTGGAGCGATTCATCAGCTGCGGGCTCAATGAATGCACCATTGATTTCATGTTCGATTGCTTTATACTATTTGTCGCCCATCGTCGCAGAGTGCACCGATTGTTAATCAGGAATTGAATGGAAAACATCCAACGCGGAGCCTGACACAGAAGAGTGCAAACTTGTGTAAGGTTCTTCAATCCTATCGGAACCCGATATGAAATCAAGATTCGAATTCTGTCTGCTTACAGGTTAAGTCTAGAATGAGATCAATCACCGTTGGATTGACGCCCAGCAGAGCAGCGGTGGCTATTCTAGTGGTTGTGCTAAGTCTGTCGCTATCGACCTCGTTTCAATTCCAACCATCTACCATGAACCAGCAGACAAATCAACAAGCGACGAGTTTTGCATCGGTTCAAACGTACGGCGTCGGACTCTCCGGCGCGCCTGTCACTCTTACCAATCTCGGAGTTAATCCTAATTTTGACAATCGTACCACCGCGATTAAGTGGGTGCAGGACTATCTAGTGCCGATTGACGCAAAGCTAGTTTTTATCGATTCGTATTGGGCAAATGCCGCTAATACGTCAAGTCACTTTGTGGCTTATGGATATCAACCAAACATCGCGAATTTCCTTTATGCAACATACGTCGAGGGAATCAATGTAGCCTTTTTCACTCAACAGTGGTCCCATTACTACGGTTGTCCATCGTGGGATTGTGATTTCACAAGTGCTTATCCTCAAGCGCTCACGGCTAATCAATCTGGTGCCCAGCTGGCAACTGGAATGGGTTACAAAATTGTCACTCCACTGTTTTATGACCAGTACAGAACTGATATAGCTCAGCTTTACAAGTGGTATGGTAATTATACTAACTGGATTGGTTTCGGCGAAGGAACTCAAGGCGACTCTGGTTTCATTGGAGCAGATTGCGGATGTCTTCCAAACTCTAATTTCGATAATGGAAGTATTGATTCATACGCACACAGTCAATGGTTCTTGCAGCTTGTCAACTCAACAGGATATTATGTTGGAACAAATATACTCAGCAAGATTTGGCAGATGTTTGATAGCCCAAGTCCTGTCATGTACAACACGACTCAGATTTATACAGAGATGAACACATATGATAATGGTGTTTCGGCTTGTGGGGTCCCTTCGAAATGTTTCGATAACTGGCTGAATTACAACATCGCTTACACGATGTACAACCTGACGCAATTTATTCAGTCGACCTATGGCAGGCACATGTACTACTTGACAGAAATCGGAGTAGGAGGATCAGGTAGTGTAATGAGCCAAATTCCCAATATCAATTGGGCGTATGTTATGTCATCTGTCACAGCCGGTTCGTGGATCATTGGTTGTAGCCCATCGCCCGCACCCAATAGCTGTTATCCTGCAAACACATGGCAGAATAACGCTTGGGGGAGTGCAGACAACACTCTGAAGCAGGCGAACCAGACTAATTTCATGACTTGGAACAGTTTCGGTATAAGCGCCGACAACGCCGGAGATTTGACGCCATTCGACATAGGACAACAGGCAATCCAAGACTGGCCATCCTCGGGTAGCGGACAGATTGTCACATTCAACGATTACAGTCCATATTCGAACAAAGGAATCCTGAACATGACACAACAGAAGTACACTCAAAGTTTCGGAACTGTCTTGAGCAGAATGGTATATGATGGTGGGTTCTTCGGAACGAGCAAGGATGCCGTCAGACTTCTATACTTTTATCACAACCCTGGAAGCGAAGCTGTATTACCTGAACTTCTGGCTGCTGGAATAAACGTGACTTTGGTTTCCGATTCGTATTCGGATCAAAACTACACGTATCTCGGTAACTTGAAGCAATACAATGTAATCTTCGGGCTACCAAGGAATCCAACGAATGGAACGAACACCAGCTTCATGGGAAGGTTAGAATCGTTCATTCAAAATGGCGGGGGAGTCGTAGCTAACGACTTAGGCATTGACATTAACCCGACAGACAGTCCTTCGAGCTATGCCTACATGCAAAACATCTTAGGTTTCAGGATCTCCGGCGCTCCAACAGGTACGTGCACAAGCGATAATATCATTGTTGCAAGTTCATCACTTGTAAAACCGTATACCTCGATCTCGTTATGCCCATATTGGACTGGCAACAATGTTGCCCCACTTTCTAACGAGTCGTCGCAAGTAGTGGTTCAAACAAACACTGGGGCCCCTGTGATAACTTACAACAATTACGGGAGTGGACGAGGAGTAGACATTGAAGCATTTGGCTCGGCGAACAACAAACTTGTTCAACCCTATGCTTCACCTAACAGCTGGTTCACTCTATTCATCAACGCCGTCTTCTTTGCAGCGCATAAGGAGAACATGCTGCCAGTGATTTGGACTACAACATACGGAAATCAAAATTGGGACAAGAACTTAGTCTACAGCGTCGACGGAACACCAGGGAAGCCTGTCCTAATTTGGGTAGGGAACAATGATACCTCGCCATCGCATTTCGATATTCATCTAAATGCCGCGTTCTACGGGATTAGCTCAACTGGGTGGATTGCCATCAATATGCAGAACATGTCTGTGATTGCCAAGAACTCCAGCTCTGATATCCACATTTCTGCTGTTGTTCAAGGAGAATCTTGGCTCCCAATATACATCTTCAATGATACACTTTCGTCAAATCTAGAGCCACTCTACTCGACGGCTTCGATAGTCTCCAGCTCTTCAAGTTCGAGTTCGTCTACATACAGCCTGGACGGTCTCACGAATTCCTCAGGTTGGCTGGTATTGAGGTCAGACTCTCCCCCAAGTACAGTCTCGTCAAGTCTGACAAACACTATTCCTTCGTATCCGAACCTTTCTTCACTGAATCAAACTAAAATCGGAAGTTATTGCTCGCAGGTGATTTCAAGCGCATGCACCTCTTGGACAACCTATGGTCGAGAGGGATGGTATTATGACTATGCCGATAACCTCCTTTACATCCACTTCGAAGCTTCAGATCCTATCATGCTTACAATTGACACTTCAGGAATGGTAACTTCGACAACCAGCTCAAGTACTACTTCATCAACTGCCGAGTCGACAACTTCGACAGATACATCTGGCTCAGTGAGTTCCCTTTCTACTACCACTACGTCAAAAACAACGGTCTCATCTTCCAGTACGATGACCACATCCACTTCGACCGACTCTCAAATTGCAGTTTCTACAACGACAACATCTACAACATCGGCCACTGTCACAAACTCACTCGCTAGCAAGTCTGTTTCAGTGACGACTTCGAACCAATCGATGTCTACGACTTCGATTCATCAATCGTCGTCAATTATTACAAGTACTGATTCTGCTTCGACAGAGTTCACTCAACCTAATACTTCTACGACCTCCACAACCAACGGCTTCTCTTCGACGAACACAACAAGCTATGGTGCTTCAGAAAACTCGGTTACAACTTCCAATTCGAGTAACATCGCTGTCTTGTTCGGTTTTATCCCATTTCTGACTTCCTCGTCTCCCACTCCTTTTGGAATGGCGATCTTTGTCTATGAGGTGGGTCTGGTAACTTCTGCGCCATTCATCCTGAATAGAGTAGCAAAGAGCAGTAAAGGGCGAAGTGTTGTAAACTCTCACGGTTGGCGATGGTAGTAGGGCAGATAGATCCTGCAGTAAAGGCCTGGATTCAAGCCTTTTCTCAGACTCGGATTTCTCGACAAGCCGTGATTAGAGGCCTTGGTGGCGAACAGATAGGCGAAATCAATTGAAACTTTCAACCACAGATTGATAGACCGAATTAAGGGATCTGCGTCGAAAGGTATTTCTGAATGTGGATTTCTTGTCCAAGATGAATATCGATAATGCCGGAATTTGCTGGTGCGCTCAGTTTAATAATGATGGTTGCAATACTGGTTCCAGTCCTGTTGGGCCTGAGGCACTGGAAATCCACTACCAGTGTGGCATCCGATCCTGAAAGCGCCCAAGCGGCTAACAGTTGAATTATAATTGTCCGTTTCACGAATTAAGCAATGTGATAGCCGAAGGTCTCGGTTCTACTCCACACGAAATGGGATGTTTTTGTCGATTCTTGTCCGCGTTGAAACGTGGGATGCTGACTGGCTATCATTTCTCAGTCGAATTACCAGATCCAGAATTCGAATCACATGATTCGTTGACACTGGCCGAAATAGGTCTTCGTCATCGTGCGAATCCTTGCAATACAGATCAGAGAAGGAGGAAGTGGTCGACTATATGGCTCAGAACTCTCTCTGCTCGAACTGGGAAACGCCCTGACTAGTCTTGGTATCTGGATTGCCACCGTAGAGGCATTCCCAGCGTTAATACACAAACGACCTATTAGATTCACGACGTTCGTGATTCAGCGACGGAATTTTCTTCCATTTCGACTCTTGAGTTACTTGATAGCTTCAATCAAGATCGCTAGGACGTACAATTGTGATGTGATCTATGCGCACGCGAACTACTGGCTGGAGACAGTCTTTACCGCATACTTCACAAGCTTGATTACCGGGAAGAATCTGTACGCAGGTGTTCTTGATAGATTCAAGGAAGACGAGGACGGCCTGAGGTCAGTCGATCTACTTCGTACTATGATTTCTAAACGGCAGTTTCGTGCGTTATTCTTTGCTTTAATCAGACGAGCTTCGGTGAAACGTGCAAATGCCTGCATCGTACCAAATAGTACGGTTGCCGAATACGCAAGATCTACACTTCGTGCAAGAAACGCGATAGCCATTGGGCGAGGAGTTTCTGAACTCTTCTTTGGAAGAGAGAACGAAAAGGTTCAGTATGAAGCTTGTTATGTGGGCAGAATAAGCGAAGGGAAAGGCATCACCCAACTGTTACGAGCATGGGGAGAAGTTGTGAAGAGAAGGCCTCTTGCCTTGCTTGCTATTGCAGGTTCTGCTGACCAGCAAGTCGAAGCGCAGGCCGGAGCCGAAAAGCTCGTGAGTCAGCTTGGAATCTCAGCCAATGTTCGCTTTCTGGGTTATCTGAATGACGCATCATTAGTGCATAAACTTCACCTTTCGTCCAAAATGTTCGTCTTTCCATCGCGAAGAGAAGGTTTCGCTCGTGCAGTCGCTGAAGCGATGGCGAGCGGTATTCCTTGCATAGTGTCAGACTTACCAGAGCTAAAGGAGGTGTACGCAGATGCGGCAATTTATGTTCCTCAAAACGATCATCAATATCTGGCCTTTGCCATTCTCAAGTTGCTTGAGGATGACTTGACAAGAGAGGAATCTGGGCGCAGGGCTTCCTTGTACGTGAAGTGCTACTCATGGGGAAGCGTAGCAGAAAGATTTTCCACCGCAGTCAACGCAAACGTTGGTGAACAGAAAGTCAAAAAAGGTTGAGTTCAAGAAAGTTTCGATAATAGCGGGCGGTCTCCATTTCAAGATTGAACGCTTCAAGCGCAGAAGATCCTAGTGATTCAACTTATTGTTGAATCTTAGGCACAATATCTGCGAACTCCGATTCGCACTCTTCTATGTCCTTGACGGAGTCGATAGATCTCCAACGGCGTCGTTCGTACCTAGCAACGAGTAGCAGTTCTTTCTGGGCCAGCCCCGGAAGAACCTGAGCTTCGAAGCTTCCCTTGTCTGGAAGCTGGGCGTAAACTTGAGTAGAAAGGCAGTAGACTCCCGCATTCATCCAGTAATCATTCAAGATTGGTTTCTCCTTGAAACCAACCGCAATCCCTTCTCTTTTCGCTTCGACAATGCCAAAAGGGCTACGAAGAGGGATGATGGCAATGGCGCCAAGAAAAGTTTTGTGTCCATGATGCGTTTCACTTCCGAGCCGTTCAGCAAGAAGTTGTGGATCGAGATCCGTGATAATGTCGCCATAAAGCATGATGAAATCTTTCTCATCGCTAAAGTGCCGAAAAGAGTTCTTCAACGCGCCTCCGGTGCCCAAAGGTTCCTCTTCCACACAATATTCGACATCGACTCCGAACCCATCGCCGTTCTTCACATATTCACGTATGCGTTCTTTCAGGTAACCAGTACTTATTACAACGTCATTTATCCCATGTCTTGCGAGCCAGCTTAGCTGCCAGCCGATGATGGGTACCCCGGAGACCTCGATCATGGTCTTTGGCCGCGTCTCAGTCAATGGTCGCAGGCGTTTCCCAAAACCGCCGGCAAGTATTAGGGCTTTCAATTTAGAACAAATGTTCCGGACCAGACAAATTAAAACTTAGAGGAGCAGAAATCCTCCTTGCGCCAAGGAGTTGAGGATGATTAGCCGAAATTGTGTAGCCAAGTGCAACATTGTATGCCGCATAAAACTGATAGTCTCGCATACGTTTCCTACACCTCCGATGCCTCTTCGATTCAGAATGTGTTGTTCGAATCCACAATCAACTCTACTACACAAAGGGTCCAAAAAAGAAGAGGAGAGGGAGGGACTCTTGTTCCCATTGAGTCTCTAGGCCGTGCCATACGGTGCCTTGATTGAGACGCGCATCTTCCTTGACATAAGTGTTACAGCGACCAAGCCGAGCGCTGCTACAAGGAGTGTGGACACTGGAAATTCAGGCAAGCCGTGTTGCGGCTGAGTGAACTCGTCGTAGGTCGCCACTCCAGCAACTGCCGGTGAATACTGCCAAAGTTGCACGAGAAACAATCAGTAAAAGGCCGCTAGTTCCATTCCGATTGGTTACCGGCTAGGAACCACTCCAAAACCCTTCGAAGGCCATCCTCGATTCCAACCTGCGGCTTGAAACCGAGTTCCTTCGAGATCTTGGAAATATCCGAGTAACTTGCCCTAATGTCCCCTGATCTCTCTGGACCATGCACAGGCTTCAGATCCTTCTTTCCAGTCATGCCAATGATGTGCCTTGCAAGTTCATTGATCGAGATCGTACCGCCGGCTGCAGCATTGTACACTGTACCAGTAGCAACATCTTTCTTCAAAGCAAGCAAATTTGCCTGCACAACATCATCGATAAAGGTAAAATCTCTCGTCTGCTCTCCATCCCCGTTAATTGAAGGCGGCTCATTGTTCAGTGCCTTCTTGATAAAAATCGGAATCACTCCGCTGTAGGGACCGTACTTCTGTCTCGGCCCGTACACGTTAAAGTAACGCAAGCACACGGTCTTCAAACCATACACCTTTGCAAACGTCCTGCAATAGTTCTCGGCAGCTAATTTCGAAATGCCGTAGGGCGAGATAGGAGACGCAATCATCGTCTCCTTTTTTGGAAGAGTCTCCATGTCCCCGTAAACCGAAGAGGACGAAGCAAAGATGAATTTCTTGACACCGGAATCAACCGAGGCTTTCAACAGGTTCACGGTACCATCCACATTCACTCTGTTTGTGAGCAGCGGATCCTCCACGGATCTAGTAACGCTGACCAGAGCCGCTTCGTGGATTACAGCATCGTAGTCCTTCACTATCTTTGAAACTGCCTCGAAATCTGAAATGTCGCAGTTGTGAAACTTTACTCTGTTTGCTGAAACATGAGCGGAAATGTTTGCAATATTCCCAGTAGCAAGATTATCCAGAGCCCCAACCTCGTATTTCTCCTCGACGAGCTTGTCTACGATGTGGGAACCAATGAAACCAGCACCGCCGGTAACCAGAACCCTGTGAACAGTCATGCTCATTGCGTTATTTTTCCTTGCCATATATTCATTGACTCTGCTGACGCTTCGGCTGCAACGCTGAAAACATCAACTTGGAAGCATCGACTTTCAGGGGTACTAATTCTCTCAATTTGCCGATGGCTCGGTTTCGTCTTGGGGGGGCCGTCATTTGAGCAGTAGTTCATCCGCAATTATACTCAAACATAAGACAAACCAGTGGAATAGAAATTGGGTAGAAAGTACTCCAATACAGGAGATCACTGCATGGAAAAAGTTTGCAGAAAACTTTAGCCTTAAATAATTTGTATTACATGTTATACAATGGGTGTCAAATGAAGAAGCAGATCCTAACAGTTCGAGACGTCGACGAAGAAGCTTGGAGGAAATTCAGAGCAAGAACGGAACAAGAAGGTTTGAAGACTGGAGACGCTTTGAGCCAAGCAATGATAACATGGGTAAAGGAAAAGGAAGAAGCAGAAATCGAAAAGAAGCCCAACCCAAGGCTCTTGCTCAAGATCAAACCAGTGACGGTTGGAACAGGAAAAGTTGTCAAGTGGAGTGAGGAGATTGACGAGACACTCTACGGAGCAAGCAAGAAATGATATTGCTAGACTCGAGCTTGCTCATCGCATACAAAGTCAGGAACGACGTCCATCATGAGAAAGCAAATGCTCTTATGAAGCAGGTTGTTTCTGAGCGATTTGGTAAGCCGGTGATCAGCGATTACATTTTCGACGAAACTGTCACAGGCATATTTGCCAGAAGCAGGAATTTGAGGCTCTCTGTAGAGTATGCCAAGGAACTACTTGCTTCGCTGGAGATGCTCAAAGTCGACGAAAAGACATTCCGAGAGGCATGGGAGATATTTTCTAGGCAGGAGAAACGAGAGCTGAGTTTCACAGATTCCACTACGATAGCCCTGATGAAGATTCATTACATAGGTAATGTTGGGACCTTTGATGGAGATTTCAAGGCGATCAAAGGCATAGATGCAATAGGATAGTGTCTGCAAACATGGCCAGGAAAACTATCTCGATCTCAGAGGAAGCTTACGACGCACTGTCGAGAGAAAGAAAGAGAAGCGAGAGCTTCACGGAAACCATTCTCCGTCTCTCTCGTAATAGTTGCAAGCATTAGGACTGCTTTGAGAAATGAGCGGTGAGGAAGAGGGGGTGATATTCGAAAAGGAGCTGGCACTGAATTGACTTTCAAGAGCAGAGAGAAAGATGCAGTAAGCCATCCTTAACGAAGCCCCTTTGCTACAAAGAGTTTTGTGCTGTAAGAAATGTTCATGATTCTTACAAGTTTGAACGCGCCAAACTCTGACTGTGCCAAGAGTTAAACGAACATTTCACGTTTCCGTGGTGTCAGACGAGACTGGTTTCTATCTTGGCAGATGCAAAGAGCTCCCAAACGCATTCACCGTGGCAAGAAGTATCGACGAACTGAGAACAAGAATGGGGAAAGTCATCGACCTGATACTGGACGACATCGAAGGAGAGCATGTGAAGAATCCAGAAAGAGTAATCGAAGTCGTAACTTAACCCTCCGCACATAGTTGACGAAACTCCGAACAAACTCATGAAAAGTTCTTACACAGTAAATCAAGAAATGATATCACCAAATTCGGGCCTAAAGCGAGGATCACAAACCAAAGCATTCAATCCTCTCGTAGATCCTTTCAAGAAGATTGAAACCAAGATCAAAACTACATCCAAAATTAGTATCTGTAATCCATAAGCCTCTAATTGCTAGAAAGCCGATACACTCCAGCGCGAGTCAAGATTATGCCCTCTTCAAACCGTCAGGCGCCGAAGACAGAGTACTATCCAAGAAACATCGGACTGATTGCCGCGGGCGGACCAAACTCCCACTCCTACCTGATTACGGGCAGGGAGGGCAAGGGTGCGGAAGCACAGATTCTCAACGTTTTCTTGAAACACAGGGCGAGCATTCTTTCCCAGTCTTCTCAGGTGGACAGGACGACCGGCGAGTTCGCAATGCTGCTCGTGTGCGATCTAAGCAACGCAGATTCAACCGCAGACGACTTTTTGATTTACTTGAGAGACATAAAGTGGGTCAAGACCGTCTTGGCTTCCAAGATGAAGGACAAGCTGTTTGACGGGATGCTGTTTCCTCTGACTTTTCTGGACAGTTACCGTGTAATAGCGTTGAGGTCGGATTTCATCTTCCAGCTCCAGGACAGGCTGGAGCCGGGTCTTGCGAAATCACTACTCACAAACTGGGGCAAGTCGTACGCCCTAGACGTGATACAGAAAATAAGGGAAAAACTTGGAGAGACGGCCAAGGATGAAATTATCATTGAAAACGTCATAGGCTACCTGCGCGCAGCAGGCTGGGGAGCCTTCCACTGGAAAAACGAAGGCGAGGTCGAGCAGGTCATTCTCCAAGATCCACCAGTCGCAGAGAACGGAGATGCTCGCGGAAACCTGTTCATCTTGGGCCTTGCCGGAGGACTTGTCAGCACTTTTCTGAAGAAGAGCATGGCCGTGATGACGGCGTACTACGACAAAGATGCTAGGATGCTCACAATGGTTCTCGCAGACGAAAAGAGCATTGCGGAACCAGTACTCGAAAGGCATAAGATGGAAGAAAGACCAGAACCTTCGGTCGCGCAACCCATGGTGCAGACAATAGTTCAAACTGCCTCAAAGACAATCGTGCAGCCGGAAGTGCAACCAGTCGCTAAGCCGAGTCCGCAACCAGCACCGCAACCTGTCATACAGGTCGTGCAAACGACTCCCGCAGTCGAAGAGAAAAAGGCGGAAGAAGAACAAAAGCAAATAGTCGAGGTACCGGTCATGGCTGAAAGTGACAAACAAGTGATAGTCGCAAGAAGGCCTGCAAACTTCAAGCCCGCCTTCGAGGACGACGAGTACAGCGTAGAAGAGCTAATGTGATCTCAGTACAGCAAAAACTCAAGAATTTCACTATCAGCTCTACGCTCTCCAAAAAAACAAACAATGAGGATTCATGAAGTCGTCTTGAAGTGCAAAGCTTGACAGTCCATATCAGGTACGAAACGTTCGTCAGACTTATAATTGTCAATTGACAATTGCATAATGATGAACAGCGAGGAAACGACTACCATCACCATACGCAAGAGCACAAAATCCCGGTTGAAATCCATCAAGGGGAAGAAAGACTGGAACTCTTTGCTCGAAGAGCTCTATCTCGAAAAGAGAGGTAGAGAGGGAAAGGATTCCCTATCCAAGTTAAGGGCATTGCTTGACGACGAAGATCTGAACAGAATCATAGCTACTTCAAAAAAGTTCCGAAAGGGACTTCGATTTACTTGATAATTGATACTTCAGCTCTCATTCAAATGATAAGAAACGGCAATGAATTTGAAGAAGGCTCTATATCCGTCATCACATTGATAGAAGTATTGCGAGCGATAGAGAATGAACAAAAGCGAAAGAGATCGAAGATCTTGATCGAAGAGACATTTGATATTCTAGATGTCGACGAAGCAGTTGCAAGTTCTTATGTTGAGATGTATTTCGAATTAAAGAAAAGAGGCAAAGCAGTATCCGAGGCTGACGCACTGATTGCGGCAACAGCACGTACAAAGGGAGAAACTCTGTTGACGCTGGATAGAGACTTTGAAAAATTTGAGCCTTTGATCAAAGTGAGATTTTTGCCGCAAGCAAAGTGACTTCTACTTCAAGGACAATTCGTCACTATGAAGTTAGAAAAAGCTCGGTGTGGGAATGCATCCTCTCGAGCAGCACAAGAAGCGATGAGCGATTAAGGCTCAAAGCCGTGCATCATCCTCAGGTGACGAAGGTACTTCGTCTCATCTACTACCCCGAGAGTATCACGCTTCAAGTATTCGCGCACGAACTTGCAGAATGAGCACACACGTACACCTTTGCTGGGTTTCTTCGTTGTAACTCGGGCTTTCATTCCTGCTCTTTTCCTTGCCAATGCACAGGGAAATTCTGGCGCCCAAGCCGGGTTACCAAGAAAATTCTCCATTATTGGCAAATGCTCAAAATGCAGGCCAGTATATATCCTCTTTGGCCTGAAGATGCCAATTTAGGTCAACATAGAGGTTGCTCTAAAGTGAAAATTAGAGCCAGCCGAGGGCCTGGGCGACCTTTCTGTGCTCCTCTAAGGCGTCATCGGGGATCCACATGCCGAGCTTTGTGTATTCTTCATAGTCCTTCAGGATGCTCAACCACACCCTCCTCGCGGTTTCTTCGTCGACAAAACCATCCTGACCAATCTGTGCGCAGCGCCTCCCAAAAGCCTGCCAGTAACCCAAAGGTGGGCTATGCGGGAAAGCGGCAGCCCACGGAGTCTTTTGACTCCCCTTCAGGTAGGTAAATTTGCGGACGGCTGTCTGACCACTTACCTTGACGCGCTCCGTGAACTGTGCCATTTCCCTGAAGTTATAGAATTGATAAACGAACTATATCCGTTGTGAGGTTAAGATTCACGGGTGTGAATTTCAAATTCACGTATCGAAAACCGATGGAGTTTACTTCTGGACAAGGTTTTCGTAGATTTCTTCGAGTCTCGACGCGAGGACGGGGTAAGTGAACGACTTGACCTTCTCCCTAGCCGCCTGGCCGAGCGCCTCAGCCTTTTTCCTGTTTGTAAGCAAGTCCAGGGCTGCCTCTCTCAACGCCGACTCATCTCCATATTCGACGAGCAGTCCCTCTCTGCCTGACTTGATCTGCGACGGGATCCCGCCAACACTGGTTGAGACTATTGGCCTTGCTTGTGACATTGCCTCAAATATTGCCTGGCTCGTGCCCTCGTAAGTCGTCGGAAGGACGAAGAGATCGCAGGAAGCATAGGCCTGCATCTTCTTTTGTAAGTCGTAGATTGGACCTGTAAAGTACGCCTTGATCTTTCGATCCTTTGCCATCTTATTGAGTTCGTTGGAATATCCAGATTGATCCGGACCAACAAAGACAAAAGCGGCGTCAGGAAACTGCTTCACAATATCTGGAGCGATGTTCAGTATGTGCTGCGGTCCCTTCAGTGGGTTCAAACGCCCTAAGAACAGTATCACCGGAGAGCCAGTGATGACGTGCTCCGAAAGGAATTTCCTCCCGTCGAACTCCTTGAGCGAATCCTCATTTATCCCAGAGGGCGTCACTATTATCTTCTCAAGAGGCACTCCGATTTCCTGTAACGATCCGATCAGGGTAGGCGCGCGAACAAGTAACTTGTTTGCGGAAAGTAGCACTTTCTTCGCAGAGAATGCCTCAAACAGTTTGATCCACATCTGTTTGTAGAACGGACGCGGGATCATCGTATGGATGTCAAACACCGTAAGCGCAACAGGCGTGCCAGTTTTCTTTGCAGCTCTTAGTGCAGAATTCGTGTGCGATTGCGCATAGTCGTACGTATGAATAATGTCAAACTTGTCTAAAGCAATCGCGTCGGCTAGGCCGTTCCAGATCTTCAAGCGATAAGACAGATCCAATTTGAACGGGAAGCGGTGTACGATGACTCCCTCGAGATCCTCTCTCTCAGGCGCATCCTTGCCCTGATATTTTCTTGCAGTGAAAACGTGCACTTCGTGTCCCATCTTTGCAAGTCGCCTTGAGATGTTGTATACGTACCACTCCGCTCCTCCAACGAAGAACGGATCGTAGTACACGTTCACCTGAGCTATCTTCACATTACGCACCAGAACTTTTTACGACTGAATCAGCGTTGGGTCTCTTAAAATTTGAACCACTCGAAGAACTGCTTCAAACCTTCGTCCAGCGTAACCTTCGGATTCCAACCCAACAGGTTCTTTGCCTTGTCGTGGTTTGCCTCAGTATCGGGGAAATCTCCTTTTGCTTTCTCTGTGTAAAGTGCTTGAACAGACTTGCCCATGTGAGAGCATACTTTCTTCAAGAGTTCGTTCATCGTAATCCTCGAACCGTGCCCGATGTTGTATGCTTCTCCTGGAGTGTCCTTCTCCATCGCAAGCACGGTTCCGTCAACCACGTCAGAAATGTAAGTGAAATCCCGTGTCTGCTCGCCATCTCCGAAAATTACAGGCTGCTCACCCTTGCGAATTTTGTCGGCGAAAGCATAGATCACTTGGTCAGGCCTGCCTCTTGGTCCGTAAACAGAAAAGTATCGCAATGAAGAAATATTCATCCCATACACCTTTGTGAATACTTTGCAATATTGCTCTCCCGCCAATTTGGAGACGCCGTAGGGCGAGTTTGGATTAGTTGGATGCTTTTCGTCCATCGGCAGATACACAGGGTCGCCGTAGATTGAGGACGAGGAAGCATACACGATCTTCTTGACTCCTGCCTCCTTTGCTGCAAGCAGAACGTTCAGTGTGCCTATGACATTGACTTTGTTTGCTTTCAAGGGAAGCTGGTTGCAGTAGCGCACCCCCGCTTGCGCGGCAAGGTGGAAAATCAAATCCGAGTTCTTTACTGCCGATTTGAGAAGCGACTCATCCAGAATATCTCCATGAATGATCTTGAATTCCTTGTTTTGAAGGAGAATCTTTGCGTTCTCTTCCTTTCCGGGGTAGAAATCGTCATACTTGTCGTAGGCCGTGACCGAGCAGCCGTAATCGAGGAGCTTTTCGACAAGATGAGAGCCAATAAAGCCCAGGCCGCCGGTTACGAGTATCCTTTGGTCTTTAATATCCAATGTAGCAGCGCTTGAATAGCACTTCTAGCCAATGGTATAATACGATTTTTGCCGTTTTCGGAACATTTCCTCTGCGCTTCAAAGGCGCATAGAGGATTAACTGACCTAATACTTGCGAGCGGCCTGTATCGGAGTGCGCCAGTGTCTCATCGCAATGAGAACTGGCACTGCGATAGCGAAGACCATAGCAAATCCGAGAGCGCCGGCAAGCGGAAACTGTGGCACTCCTGTAGGGCATGTTCCATCAGAGTTCGTGCCTGGACCATAAAAGTGACCGCCGTCAACTCCGCCATTGCTGTTAGTCTGGTACAAGTTCGAGCGGGTGGAATTACCGTAGAATACAATTCCTGTTTGCCCACAAGCAATCTGGACACTCGTGCTGATGCCAAAGGTTCCCACTACCCATGGTTCGCAACCTGTGCTACCACTGGTAACAGTCGTTGAAAGTTGTTCGGTATATCCACCGTACTGCAAATCTATCACAGTTATTCCTGATTCAGTGATTCCTTTCACTTGAACGTAAACTGTCGTACCTGTCGAAGGCAGAATGTAACCCTCGTTCCCAGTCGCCACTTGTGGGAGAAGTGTCGAACAACCGCTATCTGAGTACATGTACAGCGTCCCTGTTCCACTAGTTGCGTTCACTACAGACACTCCAAGCAACGGAAGCCCGAGCGTAACAAACAGAACAAGTATCGCTGGAAATATCAGTGCCTTTGTGGACAAGGAATTACCTCTATACCGAGTTTACAGAAGCGACATATTTAGCCCGTGCGAAGGCGAAACTCACAAATGTGAATTTGAAATTCACGTACTAGTTTGCCAATTTCGGAGAATTAGCTGAAAGACACACAGCGGGAATTGTAAATCTTCAAACTCCGTGCAAGAAGTGCTTCCCCCACTCAAGAAACGAGCAAGAAGATGACAATGAAACGAGTATTTTGCGATTAAATCCATAAATCTCAACACGGAGAGCCTAACGTGCCAAACGCCAATCATTTTCTGATTTTGCTGCGCGAAGGCAGTTGAATTCATGTTTTGAAGAGATTTTTGAAATCTATGGTTCTAGCCGCGGCCAAGCGCAGGAACGTAATCGCATCCGAAAGTCTAAGCCGAGCTCTTTTGAGTCCGCTGAAAATAGGATTAGATCCACCCAAGGCTTCCCTTTCGTATCCGGGGGAAGCTAGAGCGGCATGCGTCATTTCTTTGGATTTTGATCATTTTACAAGATCGCAAGGGTTCTCCGATAAAAAATGGTTGCCAGAAGTGAAACCGGGTCAACTCGAAAAAAATCGCGCTGGAACAAGAGACATGCTCTCGGTTAGCGAAAAGTATGGCATTCCAATGACTTGGGCGATTTGCGGACGTACCGCTGAAGAAGACTACCCAAGCTACAACCGAATTTTGGAATCGAAACAACTGCAGGAAATAGGAGTACATACGTATTCCCACGCTGACGTCTCAGCTTGTACGGAGGAAGAACTGCACGCTGAAGTTGACAAGTGTCTCGAAATACTGAAACTCAAGGAGCGCCCTAAGACCTTTATCTTTCCTTGGAACAGGATGGGTCATTTTGAAGACTTGAGTAAACTGGGTTTCATCGCCTACAGAGATCAGAAGAGATCGATAGGAAACCCCAAAGAAAACTGTGGCCTTGTCAACATCGCGCCTACATACTATGTGGACGAGAAATCATACGGAGCAGAGTGGTTGATGAGAAAGTACCTCGACGTTTGCATTTCTTGGAATTCCATGTTCCACCTTTGGATGCATCCTTGGAGCGTGGTCTTTGAAAATGATGCTAGTGGAAAATTTGTAAAGCGTACAATCGATCCGCTATTCTCATACATCCAAAAGAAGAGGGATGAGGGAATCTTGGCTGTGTGCACATTGGGAGATCTTGCGTCTTTCATTAAAAAGAATGATCAAACCACTTGAATACAGAAGATACCAGAGAAAAGCAAGTTATTTGAGTTCGACTTTATCTACCCTTCTCGTCTTCGAGCTCTTTTTCTGGTCGGAGGGATATCCTTCTTGACAAATCCTTGCTTATGATTGTTGAACGGATTATTGGGACAAGCTCTAGCATGGCGAGTCGTTCCGTTGCAGAGAGGACACGCATTCCCAATGTGACTTTGCTTTGACATTTTCCCTCAACTTACTCGAATGCCACGCGGTTCTCGCAAGTCATTGCGTTTAGTTTGCGAATAGATTAATGCCAATGCTTGTTCTTATGTGCTTGTAATTCTGTTCCATGACTATCTGAATAGACCAATCCTGCTTTGCTTTTTGAAATTTATTGCGAGATTCGATGCATCAGATTCCGAGATATCTGATTGGCAAAATTCGTAGTGCGGAAGATTGGACATTGGGAATCCACAGTTTCTCTCCATAGAGTCTAGTCAGGGAAGTGTCTCGTCGTTTCACTGTTGCATGGTACACTCGTACGTACCAGAGCTTCATAACAAATATGATTCTGAAGGGCGTTACTAGTTACAGTCGCAGACTAAGGGAGTATCCGATTTGCTATCTCTGGAAGAGAAGTATTCGTGCAGATTCTGCAATTTTATTGAAAAGACTCTGGGGTTTGACGATCTTTCCGAGGAGGACGAGGAAGACTACATCGTCCACATCAAGACGATTCACGGTCTTTCGAAGTGACTATTCGAAGTCACCTTCACAGGCCCGACTCAGAAAGATTATTTTAACGGTTTCACAGACGAAGATACCGCAGCAGTGCTCGGCATTTGTTGCGGTGTGGGCATCAAGTACCTAAAAGATATGCTCCAAAACACCATCACCCAAGCAATGAAGAGCAGGTATCCCAGGTAAACGTGCACCTGTGTTCCTATCGCAGCTCCTAGGTACTCAAACGATAGGAAGACTCCGAACAGCCTCACAATGTTGATCAAGAAAGCTCCTACGAAACCTATGACAAACAGCGGAATCAATTTGGACATTTTCACTTTGATATCCAGCACGGCCATAGTCGAAAGCAGACCAAATGCGAGTATTCCCTGCACTCCAGTGCAGTCGCCTTGAACGTCTAGACCAAGTATTGTGGATCCCGCATTTAGGTAAACTATATGTCCCGCGACTGTCGCAGTCACTCCTAGGAGACGCATTGAGGAAGCCATGACTTGCGCCATCCAATCTTGTAGTGCCACAAAATTTGGTATGATAACTTCGAGCTGATATCCGACCAGCAAGACAATGCCGTACATCGCGGGAACCCAGAATATTTTGAACGATCTTATCCCGTAGAAAGCGAAGACAAGGGCAGAGAATATGAAAATCATGTCCAGAAGCCCTAAACGAGATCCAAAGTAAAGATTCTGCGCGTAGTCAACTGCGATTATCACGCCTCCGAGAGCTATTTCATAGGGTTTGCCCTTTGAAACGATCGCCTTTACGGTCGGCCACTTGATCATGAACCAAGCAAAGAGCACAAGACTGATAATGAAAAAGTACGGATAATCTATTCCCACTCTAGGGATAGCGATCGGAGCAAGGTAGAAAGCTACCAGAGCCAGAACGAAGGCATTGGAGCGAGCAATTTGCAAGTGAAAGGACGCTCGAAAGAGAGCAAGAATCTGCATAAAAACTTAGAGATTACGGACTTGACATGAAAGAAGTCGCTGGAACTGGAAACTATTGCCAGACTGTCAGAGCCAATTTCGAAAAGGGTAGCTTCCAGATTCTTGAGCGTGAGGTCGGGCTGCATGCGCTTTGCTATGCATTCAAGAGTTGGTCAAACAATAATAATCAATGGTTTCTATTCCCTGCTTGAAAGCATGAACGAGTGGCGAGGTAGCAGGCACGCTTCAACACGAGCAATGGCGAGAGGCTCGCTTGTCATCGTACTCTTGATTGTTGTTTCGATTGTTCTCCTTTCTGGATACGGTACCTACAAGTACATTCCTCAGGTTCACAGTGAAGTGCACAGCATCATACACCCGGCACCAACTACGACAACATTTGCCAGTTTTCCCACAGTGAGCGTTCAGTCAACACGGCTTACGACTGTCACAATCACTCAACCCCTGATAGTTTCGACGCAGGGAGGCACTACTTTGTTTTATGCAAATTCCTCTCAAACTACAGAATCTGCTACGCCCTCTAGCACCACGTCCTTCACTTCCGTAGCCTCAGCGCAAAACGTCACTGAAACGACGCAATCGGTTTCGTCTCAGAATCAGATCTTCCCGTTTGTCCTCGATGTCCCTCCGTCGGTATACCTTTCGCAAGGGCAACCCTATTTGAACGTCAGCTACACGAATACCTTGAACACCAACTTGAGTGTCTATGAGCAAGTCACACTTTCGAGCAGCAATGGTGTTCAACAGGTTGGAACTCCACTTCTGACGATAGGTGCAAATCGCCAGATGGGGCTCTCGATTCAGCTCGGGAACAATCTTCCACCTGGCGATTACTTGGTCACCTTCTATGTTGTCAACAGCTCTACAGGTCAACAAGCTTCCCAGTCGGAATCAATTCATTTCAGGCTGTAAGGGCTACCACACTTCAATTCAAGCAAGAATCACGGCAAGTGTGCAACGAATTGTGAGCAAAGCTGAAGACTAGATTTCGTTAGAGCATTGTATTTCGCTCTTGTCCTATTTGCCAGCAGATGAATCTATTTCTTTCCAGTGGACGATCTGTTTGAAGGTCAAACGTTCTTCAGTATCTCCGTTTAACTGATTTGTGCCGTTCAAATAGCAAAGTCAGCGACACTATGGAAAAGAGGATTAACAGCTGAGGGATCTGAGAAAGTACTAGAAAAAAGAGCCCGAGCCACCGAGTGAAGGTGGCTCCGTCCGTGATACGGAAACCAAAGTTCGAGTGTCTTGCGTCTTTGTACCTTGTCTGAACTTAGACCTTCATTACTGAAGGCAGCGCGAGACCTCGCTTTCTCGCTATGAAGAGTATTCCAAAGAGACCGATCACCATGGCTACACCCATTCCTAAGCCGAATTCTGGAACGGTCGACTCAATTGTCAAAGATGCAACCTGGGTCAGCACAGTAGCGCAATTCACGTTACCATTGGAAGCCTCACATGCGTAAATGGTCAGTCCTAGTTTGCTATTGGAGCTGGTCACTGATGAAGGTGCAGTAATGCTTAACGAAAGTGTAGACGGAGACCCGAAACCATTCCCCTCGCAACTCGTCGCTGAACACCCTGATCCACTACCCGTAGTGCCTGATGAGGGAGTGAACGTCCAACTCCAACCCAGATATGTCCCCGTATTCGAAGTACAACTGGTGGAGCTGACACCTTGGGGACAGACAACGTAAGTCAGTGTGGTCCCGCTATTTGCGTTTGTTGTCAATTCAAACGTTGCGGTGGCAGTGGAACCCGGCCCAGTCAAATTCAACTCCTGATTGTTGGCACAAGAGGTTGGAGTGAGACAGACTATCTGCCCCGAAGAGGCGAAGACGGCGGGCATCATGGTAAATGCGAGCAATGCGAACAATGCTAATGACGCAAGTACGACTTTGGTTTTCATAGGTAGCGGTACCGCTCAAACCATATATATCCCGTGCGAAGGCGAAACTCACAAATGTGAATTTCAAATTCACATGTCATCCACGCTTCCCTCGAGCGTAAAACTGCAAAATTTCTCAACTTTTGACTAGAACACAAAAATATCCGATGTACGATTCCTCTAAATCTTATTTTCACCTAATTGAGAGAATAATGGTTACAACAGGGCAAACCTGGCCGAATTAACTACTACAAACCTAGAAAGTACAACCAAAACCACTCGATCAGGCCAAAATCGACACTAGATCTGAGGTACTCCTCTCCCAAGTAAACGAGGACAAAACTCTCTTTCTCGCATTCTCACCCAGATTTCTCGCTAGATCACGGCCGGAAAGCACTCTCTCGAGCGCTCTGGAAAGCGCGGACACGTCTCCCTCTGGCACGATCAGACCAGTCTCACCATCCAAAACGGCCTCGGGTATCCCACCAGAGTCTGTGCCGATCGACGGCTTGCCAAACAGTCCGGCCTCCAAAAACACCGTCCCAAACCCCTCAACATCCCCCTTTTCCGTCCTCGATGGCATCACAAACACGTAGCAGGAAGAGTACCTCTCATACAGAGGCACTCCTGATAGTCTACCAAAAAATCTCGCCCGATCAGAGATCTCCAGTTCTTTAGCAAGTTGCTGCAGCGACTCGAGTTCGGGCCCATCGCCCACTATTTCAAGCGTGGATGAGGGAAATTTTGAAGCAATCTCCTTGAAAGAACGCAAGAGATCATCCGCGCCTTTTCTCTTCACGAGCCTTCCCACGAAGAGTATCCTCTGCGAATCATCTGTAGGTTGAAAATGCCCTAATTCCTGCACGATACCAGGATCTACAGCAGGATAAAGCATCCCGATCTTCTTTTCGTATTTCTTAGGAAGCAACCTTTGCGTATACCTGGAATTCACAGCGATCTTCTTCGCAAGCTTCGGAGAGATCCACAGAAAAAACCGCGAAGAAAGACTTTCCTTCGCCGAAAGTATGTCCTTCCCGTAGTAGAACGCAAGAGTCCTGATTCCCTTGTACCTCGCGTACAGCATCAACAAAACCCCGTACATGGTAATCGCGCCGGAAAGGAAGAATATTGCCTCAATCGAGTTCTTCGAAATCTCCTTTGCCGTGAGCCGAAGCGCCTTCAATGCCTGCGTAGAAGAGGAAGGGAATTTCAGCAAAGTAGCCCCGTGCAGTTCCTCTTTGGAATAATCGTATCTAGGAAAAAATGAGATGACCTCGACAAAATGGCCTGAAGAGATCAGATGTTTCGTATAGTTGTTCCCGCGGCCCTCCACTCCTCCAACGTTCTGCGGAGGGTCAAACGTCACTATGAGTATCTTCAATCTGATCCGCGGTCAAATGGCATTTTTCATTCACCTAGATTTAGATTTGCGAAGACCAACACTGTCCAAAGAAAAACTCGAAAACTGAATTCTCCACTACTAGATACTAATCCAAAACAAAAATCACCAGTTCACGAGACTAATTGGCCGAAATGACGGCAAACTTTCAATTTTTTCTAGAACAGATCTTCTAGAAGATCAAGACTAGAAGTACAATTGCAGACGGCTTAAAGATGTACACATCTGGGATATGGAGCTGAAATTCACAGATGTTGGTTCTGTACTTCAGCTCAATAGAAACTTTTTGCATGATTTCTCTTGCGCGCTCTATTCAACCCTCGGAGGTCACCATCTAGCCATGCAGGCCCTGATCCTAGCCGGAGGCGCGGGAACGAGGATGCGCCCTCTTACCTACGTTGTACCAAAGGCCCTTTTGCCGGTGGGCGGAAAGCCTCTCATCGAGCGCACAATCCAGTATTTGAAATCATACGGAATCAAGGAGGTAATCATCTGCGTCGCCTACCTGAAAAAGCAGATCATCACGACTATTGGCGACGGCTCAAGCCTCGGCGTCTCAGTAAAGTACGCAGAATCCGAGGTCCCCATGGGCACTGCCGGCCAGCTAAAGTTAGCAGAACCAATGGTCAACGGGACATTCATTGCGATGAACGGCGACATTGTCACTTCGCTGAACATTGGAAACCTAGTCGCAACGCACGGTTCGACTGATGGGATAGGGACGATTGCCCTAAAGAAATTCGATGTCAAGATTCCCTACGGACACATCACCCTGAACAAGAACATGACAATCCAGCGATTCGAAGAAAAGCCCACTCTCTCGTTCATGGCCAACGCCGGAATTTACGCATTGGAAAAGAAGGTCTTCGACTACATACCTTCAGGCAGAATTTGCAGCCTCGAGACAGAGGTGTTTCCAAACCTCCTGACACGTGGAGAGAGGCTCAACTCGTACTTTGAGAACGCGTACTGGGCCGACGTCGGCTCGATGACGGATTTCGAGCGTGTAAACGACGAGATACTGAACAACGGAAACCTAGCCTTCAGTAGGTAGTGCGGATGGAATTACCAGAACAAATAGACAGCGCACCAGAGAAGAGTGGAACAAGAATGCTCAGCAAATGGACGAGGGTTGTGCTGGTCGTCTCACTCTCGATCAACGTGTTTGCCTTCGCGTCGATCTCGATGTACGGCACATGGCTCGCAGCCTACATGCTCGATGACATGGCTCGCGGCATCGCGGCTCTTTTTGTGTGGATAGCAACCTTCGGAGCAGGCACGGTAGCGTTCTGGAAAGTCGTCGAGCAGATTTCAGCGGAGGGGTTGAGGATCGCTTGATTTCAGTAGTAGAAAGTACGAGCGTCGCATTTGTGGTGACGGTCCTAGTAACCTTCTTTGTGACAAAATACTTCTCCGAGAAATTCAAGGAGATGGGAATGACTGGCCTCGACGTACACAAGCCGTCGAAGCCGGTGACAACAGAGATGGGAGGTCTAGCCATCCTCGTCGGCGTTGCAATCGGGGCAGTGACGTTCTACCTGCTTGAACCGCAAATCTCCCTTGTCTTCGTCGCCGGTCTATTGACAATACTCCTCGTTGGAATCGTCGGAGTGGTGGACGACCTGGTTTCTCTGAAGCAGAGGTACAAACCGTTCATCGTTGGCGCGATGAGCATCCCGCTGATGGTGGCACTCTTCGGGCAATCCACGATAAAATTCCCGCTTGTCGGATCAATTCCATTTGGTCTGCTCCTGCCACTTTTCATAATTCCACTTGCAATAACCACTTCTGCAAACCTGAGCAACATGCTAGCAGGTTTCAACGGACTGGAGGCTGGATGCACAGTGATTGCAATCGGAGCGCTGACAGTGCTGTCCGCTCTCCTGGGGAGGAGCGTCGGATTTGCTCTTGGCTCTCTATTCCTCGCCGGCTATCTCGGATTTCTCGTGCTAAACTGGTATCCAGCCAAGATCTTTCCTGGGGACACAGGAACTTTGATGGCGGGAGCTGCGATAGCGACTGTAGGCTTTGCCTCCAACCTCGTCTTCGCCGCAATTGTGGTTAGCCTTCCCGCAGCCTTTGACTTTACAATGAAGATGCTCACCAGAAACCCCTTCTCAGCAAGGAAGCTCTTCGGGGACACAGTAGTTACCTCCGAGGGCATACTGCAGCCGCCCAACTATCCTGCCCTAACTCATGCGTTCATGAGGATTACTCCAATGTCTGAGAAAGACATCGTCTCTTCCATGCTCTTCATGGAAGCAGTCTACGCCGTACTCGCAATCGGGATCACGATTGCGATGCTGCATTGAAAGTGATTGTTATGTCTGAGAAAAACGAACCAAAAAGAATAGAAAAGATATGGATTGCAATTGGAACTCCGTTCCAGGCGAACTTTTTCGCCCCGCTGATCAAGGAACTCGACAGGGAGTGCCAATTCCTGATCACTGCGAGAGACCACGACAGGATATTCTCCATACTCGACGCAAAGGGAATCGACTACATTCCGGTCGGAAAGCACGGAGGAAAGGAACTTCCGAGCAAACTCCAGGCGTACGCGGAAACGATCCAGGAGATGCTTCCGATCGTCCAGAAGGAAAAGCCTGATCTCGTCCTGACGGAGAGGTGGCCGGAAGCCGTGAGGGTGGCCTTCGGACTGAACATCCCATCTTGGACGATTTTCTACGACGAGAGGGAATCCCACGTCAACCAGATGGTCTTCCCGCTCGCGTCAAAGATATTCACTCCCAGATTTTACAACTTGCATGAGCTATTCCAAAACGGTGTGACGGATCCTGAGAAGCTAGTCTGGTTCAGTGGCTTTCACACGTGTTACCTGAAAGATGAGCCGGACTCTAATCACGGACACGCAAACCCCTTCGAGAAGCTTGGAGTAAAACCGCCGGTCGTCTTTGTGAGACCAGAACCCGAATTTGCGACATTCTTCCCCAGCCACAAACCGATACTGGAAAAGGCCGTGGAACAGATAGCACAAACAGGAAACGCAAGCGTAGCGGTCCTCCCAAGGACTCTGGAGCAGAGGCGCAGCTACTCAAGAATGAAGAACGTTGCCGTGCTGGACAATTCGATGAGCGATTCCCCAGTTGCCCATGCCGATGTAGCTCTGGGCGCGGCAGAAACTATGCTGATGGAGGCTTTCGTCATGGGCACGCCGAGCGTCAGTGCAATCTATTGGCCGGTGTCGAAACCGGTGGTCGAACTGCACAGGTACATTCTACATTCGACCGACCCAGAGCAGCTAGCCCAACACGTGGATAGACTTCTCGACGTCAGGGAAAAGGAGGCGTTCCGAGAAAAGGCTTCGCTACTAGTGAAGAATATGGATAACCCTGCCAAACTGATGATTGACGAGATCCGCAAGATAAACGAAGGAGACGCCATGAACAGATCCTACGCGAGGAGATCTCGCATCGAGATATTCTTGGACATTATCCAGAGCACATCGCTGAGACCACTACGCCTAACACACATCATGAGGGATGCTAACATCAGCCACAACGAGCTGAAGAAGATCCTCTCCACGCTGGAATCAAGCGGACTGATCGCCTCGGAGGAAACACTGAACGGCAAACTCTACCAAGCGACTCCCGAAGGACTGAAGGTCCTCGAAGATTATCGCGGAATAAGACAGAGACTCTTCGCAGAGTGATCACGCATGGCAAAGCGCAGTGCGTCCAAGGGCGCCCCAAAAAAGAAACTACACGCGGCGCGCACGAATCAATTCCGAATCTCGGTTGCGGGGATGGGATACGTTGGGCTCGCAACCGCACTTTGCTTTGCGCAAGCAGGAAACAGAGTATACGGCATTGAGATCGACTTGGAAAAGTGCAAGACAATCCAGGGAGGCAGGTCGCCGATCCACGAGCAGGGTATCGACTCCGCCCTCGTAGAGTGCCTGCGAAAGGAAAGTTTTTCCTGCAGTCCGGACCTAGGCGAAGCGGTGAGGAACACAGACATCACCTTCATCACCGTTGGCACCCCGAGCAGGCAGGACGGATCGATCGACCTGAGGTACATCGAATCTGCCGCCTCGGAGATTGGAAGGATAATCCGTGAGAAGAACGATTACCACCTCGTGGTCGTGAAGAGCACTGTCGTCCCCGGCACAACCTTCGGGCTGGTGAAAAGGGCGCTAGAAATGTCGTCGGGCAAAAGGTACCCAGAGAATTTCGGGCTCTGCGTAAATCCAGAGTTTCTCAGGGAGGGAACGGCGATCGAAGACACGAGAAATGCGGACGCCCTGATAATTGGAGCGGAAGACAAGAGATCAAGTGAAAAGCTTCTCGATCTCTACAAGTCATTTTATCCGACTTTACCATACACTCTGATCACACAGGGAGCTAACGCCGAGTTTGTCAAGTATTCGGTGAATACGTTTCGCGCAACTCAGCTCAGTTTTCTCAACTCTCTTGCAAACCTCTGCGAGCAGATTCCCTCCGCGGACATTGTCGAGGTAACAAAGGGATTGAGCGCAGTAACAAAAATCGACCAGAGGTATCTCAGGGCAGGCCTCGGGTACGGTGGATCGTGTTTGCCAAAGGATGTTAGGGCACTAACGGCCACTTTCTACAACCATGGAATCTCTCCACTGCTACTCCAGTCGGCCGCCGAGACCAACCAAAGACAGCCCCTGAGGGTCATCCAGATTATAGAGCGCCTCCTCGGCCGAAGCGTCAGGGAAAAGAAAGTGGCAATACTCGGGCTAGCCTTCAAAGCAGGCACGGACGACGTGAGAGAATCTGTCGCGATCAGCCTTGCCAACGCACTGGTACTCGCAGGCGCTTCGGTCAGCGTCTACGATCCGAGGGCGAGCACAAACGCGGCTCGCATCCTGCTGGACAGGGTGACGTACTCCGACAGCGCGCTGGCATGTATCACGGGAGCGGACTGCTGCGTGATAGCAACAGAGTGGGAAGAGTTCGGAAAGATTCCGGCTTCAGAATTCAAAAAGAGAATGAAGACTCCGCTAGTGATAGATGGCAGGCGGATCATAGATCTCGAGAGCTTTGAGGCTGAAGGAGTACTGGTCTACGAAATCGGTCGCCACAGCGAACACGCGCCGAGGTATCTCGAACCGCTGCCCGTCTCCACAAAATAGTCAAAGAGTGAAGAATCGATCATGATAAGAGAGAAAGTATCAGGATGGGCAAGGGAGACCTTCCCCTCCATTCTGGTATTTTTGGGTGCGGACATATTACTCACGCTCCTCTTCTTCAAATTCACGGGGCAAAGCGTTCAAATCGGCACTCTGAGGCCAGAGTCGACGATCGCCCCAAAAATCGCGCAGCTTGCACTGGTGGGTTTGGGCGTTGGACTGGTCGCTTCGCTTGCGAGAAGAAAGATTGACACGACCTTTCTCACCCTTGGAGTGGCATTCACGGTGCTGCTGGATTTCGACCATCTCCCCTCGATATTCGGAATGCCACAGCCGATCAGACCGGATCACTCCGTGGGGTTCATCGCCGTGACTCTGATTCTGCTCTACTTTGTGAACAAAAAGAGACCGGAAATTGTGCCGCTTGCCGCTGCCTCCTTCATGGCGCATCTTGCTGCGGACACCGGCATATTCAGTATACTCGCTCCCTTTTCGTTCCACTATTACTCGCTGAATGCATACAAAGTACCGCTAGCAGTAGGCGCTGTGGCGCTGGCGGTTGTCGCTGGACACTTGGCTTACCTTAGAGCCAAATCACAAGTCCTGAAATCTATTGCGGTTGAAGGTGTAATGAATAGAAAATGATGAGCAAGGAAGGACTGCTACAACTACGAACAGAGGAAGTGAAGTCGCTGTACGCGCAGCGCAAGGTGACCATCTGCACCGTTGGTATGGGCCGGATCGGACTACCCACCGCTGCGATGTTTGCAGCCGCTGGAGCAAACGTGATTGGCGTGGACATCAGTCCCCAGGTTGTCTTGAACGTAAACGACGGCGTGTGCAAGTTCGTGGACGAGCCCGGACTGGACAAGATAATCGAAGAGCCGGTTAGGACGGGCAAACTGAGGGCTACGACAGACTTTGCCTCCGCAATACCGCAATCGGATTTCGTAATCGTCTGTGTGCCGACTCCGGTCGACCACGTAAAGACTCCTGATTACAGCGCCGTAACGGTTGCCTGCAAAACCATCGGCAAGCTGCTAAAGTCGGGCATGGTCGTGATCATAGAGAGCACGGTAGGTCCTGGCACAGTGGAGAATTTGATACGGCCTATCCTCGAATCAGAGTCGGGCATGAGCGCGGGGTCTGAATTTGGACTCGCAAGCTGTCCCGAGAGATCAGATCCAGGAAACATCGTGGGAAACATGAAGACGGTTCCGAGGATCGTCGGCGGCATCAACCAGCACACCACGGACATTGTTGCCGATTTATACGAGACGCTCCTGAACGTAAAGGTCTACAAGGTTTCTGACCCAAAGACAGCAAACGCTGTGAAACTCACGGAGAATCTCTTCCGCGACGTAAACATTGCACTCGCAAACGAGTTTGCCCTCGTGTTCGAAAAACTTGGAATCGACACACTTGAAGTGATCAAGGCATGCGCAACAAAATACAACTTCATGCCTCACTATCCGGGAGTAGGAGTTGGCGGGCCATGCTTACCGAGCAATTCATACTACCTAATCTCAGAAGGAGTTAAGGCAGGACACATCCCGTCTCTTGTGAGAATGGCAAGAGAGATCAACGACAGGATGCCGGAGCACGTAACAGAACTTGTCTCCGAAGCACTAAATGAGGTTGGGAAAACCATCCGGGGGTCAAAGATCGCTGTGCTCGGAGTAGCTTACAAGCCGGAGATCAAGGACGTCCAGCTGACTCCAATGGAGCACGTTTGTAACAACCTCTCCCGCTTGGGAGCAATGCTCGACATCTACGATCCAATGTTTCCGGGAGAGAGTGTTTTCGGTTACCAGAGCAGGAGAAGCCTATCACAGGCAGTGAATGGTGCGGATTGCCTTGTCATCGGGACCGCTCACAAGGAATTCCAGAAACTCGACCTGAAATTACTAGCCCAGCTTGCGGAAAGTCCAGCGGCATTCGTCGATGCAAGAAACGTGGTTAACCCCAAGGAAGTGCTCGCGGCAGGCTTTTCCTTCAGGGGCGTCGGCCGACGCGTGAGCATGGAGAGCATCTGATTCTCTGGACGGAGATTCAATCATTTGGAAAAAACCTTTTCTTCAAGGGATAAGTAGTCACAATAGGGTAAAACCGGCCATGATCATGGATGCCTCGGAGTACTCCGGAACGTTTAGCGACTCAGACACAGTCATACGCATGCTGTACTTTTGCGAGACTCCGAGAACGCCCGCCCAGATAATGCTCTACTGCGGAATTGACGGGATACAGCTCACTCGATTCACAAAGCACTGCCTCAGGAGAAATCTGGTAAAGTTTGTGATGTCGGAGATGGGGCCGATGTCTCTCGTAATCACAGAACACGGAAAGGAGGTACTCTCCAAGTCCATGGACATACTCAAGGAGTTGAACCTCAGTCCGGAAGTAGAACTGGGCCTGTATGAAAGCGACGAGATCGAGAGATAATCTGGGAAAAGATCAGGTCGCAAACTCTTGCTCTAGATCTACTCCGTCAAGAAACTCTATCGCTATTTTGAACGAGTTAATTTCCGACTGAGCTTCCGGATTTTTGTCTTGCAGATCACCAAGAAAGAACTTCATAACAGCTACCGTATCGCTCACGAATATCCGAGGATCACCGGTCTTCCTATAGTTCTCACGCAGATAATTTCTTAGTCTTTGTCCTAAACTATTTTCGCTCATCAATGTTGAGCCCTCTCCAGAAAGATCATCAACGATCCGGAATTTATTGTTGACCTTTCACATCAAGTTGGTGAATAGGAGCAACACAAATCCGTTGGATATGAGCGCAGTTAGAACAATACGAATGTTCAAACTAATGCTACATTCCAAGTTCTCTACAGGTAGGAAGGAACTCTTTATCCACGCCGCACTTGGGGGTCTCAAAGTACTGGCAAGTTCGAAGAAATATCGTTCGACAAGTAACGGACGAAATCAAAAGGGAAATTTGGTTTTTCTTAATCTACCCAACTTGTCTTAAGGTTCTTGAGCTCTTTGAAATGCTGATCGTCGGACAAAACTTTACTCCCTGAGAAAAGTTTGGCCGTTGCAGCAATTATTGCATCCGCCATAGGTAACTCACCAGCGTTGAGCCTCAAATCTCCAGCGAGCTCTGAAATTTCTTCGTCGATGGGAATGAATTCAATACCACTGTTTCTGATAGAAGAAATTCTAAGCCTAACGACATCTCTTCCTACGAGTCTGGCCATATTCTCATGAAGTTCAGATATTGTAATGCAGGAGGCCGCATAAGCATGCGACACTGATTTGCTGCTCTTCTGTGACTCTAAAATCACTTCCTTGCACCACGTTTCCTGTTTGCTGGAAGAAGGACTGTACAGTGCAAAGAAAAAACGAGTGTCTAGTACGGCCTTCAACGCCATCGTTTTCTCGACTCGCCAAGCATTTTCTTCAGTATCTTCGGATCGTACTTGCCTTTGTCAGCACCTATCTGACTTAAAAGATCTGGAATTGGTTCAATAATGAGTTTCCGACCAGTATCTGTTATCTCCACTGATGATCCCTCTCTTATCGAGTTCTCTCGCCTAAAGCGAGCAGGTATCGTAATTTGTCCCTTACGTGTCACCTTTGAACGTACTTTCCTTTCTCGGTATTCTACAGTACCAGACAAGATTCGCAGCTCAGCAGATTAGAAGTAGTACAACATATTTAAGGTAGTACTTATCGCAACAGGTAGCACTCCTTGTAGAACGTGCATGGTTACATCCTTCCAGCTCAATTTATCCTTGTCATTTGCAAAGCAGTAGCCAACTCGCAGTCGAACCCATGCATCCTTTAGCGACGCGATCCTCAGAATACCTATAAGCCAAGATCATCTAGACCACGGAGAATGCACCTATCCGAGCGAGAGGTTCTCATCGGCAAGCACAAGCACGCCGCGTACAAGCCGTGCTACTGGACTGAGCAGAGCCTGAGAACCGGCGGGCGGAGGCAGTGCTACAAGCACGACTTTGGGATAAAGAGCCACCAGTGCATACAGTCGACCTCGTTTCGGGGGTGCAACATTGCATGCTCCTTCTGCTGGCGCGACGTGGAGGGAAGACAGCACAACTTCCAAAAGGTCGACAAACCTGAGGCAATTGCTGAGCAGCTTGTTTCAAAGCAGCAGGCGATAATCGAGCAGAGTCTCCCCTTCGCTCTGGACAACTATGAAAACATGGTAAAGGTTGTTTTCGCACTATCCAAGTGTAAAAAACCAAGGGGAATCTCTGAGATCGCAAAGAGTTGCAAGATCTCAAACATGAGGGTCAAGGATGCGATCAACGACCTAAAGAACGCGGGCGTCATTCAAGAGCCTTCGAAAAGACAGTTTAAACTAAAAACAGATCTCGTCCCGCAAGCCTCGCACTCTTTGGAGGATTCCCGAGAAATCATAGAAAGGAACGTCGCCTCGCGAAAGGACATCATCGAAGTGCACCTCGAGGCCGCGAAGCCAAAGCACGTTGCAATCTCCTACGACGGAGAACCGACGATGTACTCTAGAATCGGAGAACTGATACGCGAGTTTCGAAAAAGAAACATCTCCACCTTTGTGGTCACAAACGGAACTTTTCCGGAAAGAATAGCTGCGATGAAGGAGGCGGGAGATCTACCAACGCAGTTATACGTGACACTAGCCGCCCCGGACAAGGACACGTACCTTCGCGTCTGCTCCTCCGTGAAGCCATACTTCCCCGTGCACGAGGACCACTGGCAGAGGCTCAACAAGACATTGGGCATGCTAGAGGATCTCGGCTGCAGGACCGTGATCAGGATAACGTGCGTGCGAAGCGTTAACATGATCAACCCGGAAGGCTATCGCCGAATCGTCCAGAAGGCAAACCCAAACTTTCTCGAGGTCAAGGGCTTTTCAATCAGCGGGAACGCTCCCAGGATCTCCGAGCGGCTCGGTGAGACAAATCTCGGCTCAAACGATCCCACCCTGATGAAGAGGGCTTTCCGATACGCCCCGATTCACGAGGAGGTTTTGGATTTTGCGAAGGGAATTTCTGACAACTTTTCTCTCTATCCAAAGCTGATCGAGAGCGAGCTAAACAGAGAAGTACTGATGGGTGTGCGAACAAAGAGTTTTGAAGACGTTTCAATAGATTTTGAGAAGGAGCTCTAGCGAAAGGCGGCAATCATGGCTTTGAAAATTTTTCCCGCCGAAGCTCGGGACCAAGCTGATATTACCGAGCTGTTGCAATCCTCCGGTCTCACTCTAAGAGGAATCGAAAGCGCAAGATTTTGGGTTGCGAAATCCAAAGGCGAGATTGTGGGAACAGTCGGGCTGGAGGTGTGGAATGACCAGGGATTGCTGCGCTCACTAGCAGTGAAAAAGAACTTGCGTAACATTGGAATCGGATCAGCTCTGGTGCAACAGGTGGTTGATGCATCAAAGCAGCTCAGCTTGAAGGAGCTCTTCCTGCTCACCGAGATAAAGGACTATTACTTGAAACTCGGATTCTCAGAAACAGTCCGAGAAAAGGTTGAAGGGGAAGTACTCAACTCGGAGGAGTTCAAGGGCGCGTGCCTTCAGAGCGCAAAGGCGATGCGCATGGCTCTCACTACGGGAATTTAGGTGCTTTTCGAAAGTTCCTTCAAAGCTTGAACTCCGGCCGCAACAGATTCTTCCGACGCAGCACTCAGACCCAACACAGGGATGACACTGGAAGGAATCCTTGAGAGCTTCTCCACGACAGCACCCAAAGATCCGATGAAGCTCAAATCGTTCAGGAGATCATCGTCGACCGCGCCGGTAGCTCCTCTGTGTCCTTCCAATCGGTGGGCTTCCATAATCCTTTCCACGCTTTTCTCGTATCCCAGATTAATCAGGTTCTTCGCGTAGTAGCTGCCCATCGAGGCAACGTAGAATGCAACATTCTTTGCAACTTCTAGCTTCACCGCCTTTGCCTCTTCATCGGAGGTGGTCAACCTGAGTGGATAGTAGGCAAACACCTTCTTTGAGAAATCCTCGCTCACCAGTCTAGCCGCGTGTTCAAGTTTGGAAATCGGATACGTTGCGAGTATCGCGCCGTCGCAGATCCTGCCGGCAAGCTTCAGGCTCCTCTCGCCGATCGACCCCAGATATATTTGCGGAGGCACCTTGGCTGGTTTTGTGTACAGGCGAAAGCGAGAGATGTCCAAAACCTCACCCTTGAACTGCGCCTCCTCGCCCGTGGCTACCTTTCTTATCACCTCCACGTACTCCTGCACTCGCTGGAGCGGCTTTTCGAACTTGATCCCGTGCCACTTCTCCACAAGGATTCGACCGCTAGTTCCGAGACCGAGCAAAACCCTTCCCGATGATATCTGATCCAAAGTAGCATATGTCATGCCTATTAGAGCGGCCGATCTCGAAAAGACGTTGACAATGCCCGAACCAATCTTGATCTTCTCTGTCATAGTTAGTACGTGAGCAATCGTGGAGAAGGCTTCGAGCCCCCACGCTTCTGGAATCCAGAGATATCCGAAACCACACTTATCAGCAGCTTTTGCAAGCGCGCTCAAAGAAGGAATGGTGGCACTCTGCCATGCTATCGTGACTCCGAGATTCTTGAGCATCGGTCATTATCAAACAAGCGAAGTAATTATAGTACTCTGACGCCTGGTCGAGTCCGAACGCAAGACCGAATGAAGATCTGAGGAAAAAGTTCCTGACTCTCTCACTATTGTTAAGTACCATCTTTTCGAAGTAATTACAAGTTTGCGCGACGACATTCGTAGCCTTGCCACTACTTCTTTGGCTCATTTTGTGAACGATGGCTCAATGTACGTCTTCACCATGCTCTATCCGGTACTAGTCAGCAGTTATTCTCTCACGGTGCTCGATGTGGGAATTCTTGCCGCACTTCAGAGCACTTTTTCGATTGTGGTTAGCCCTTTCATCGGGCGCTGGTCTGATGCAAGGAAGAACTATGGAACACTGCTAGCGCTGGGAATGGCATTGATCGGCACGGGGATTGGAGGCTACGCCGTAGCGACGCTTTACCTGAGCGGGTATGCCTTGTTCCTAGTATTGACTCCTTTTGCCGCCATAGCCGGATCAGGAAGCGCTTTCTACCATCCACTCGGTGCCACAGTCCTCGCAAGTCAATGGAAGTCCAAGAACTTTGGAAGAGCTCTTGGGATAAACGGATCAATAGGAAGCATAGGCAGAGCTATCTACCCCGCAATTGTGGTCGTGCTGGTTGTCGCGCTTTCCATCCCGTCGGTTTCAGCGCTCTCAGTCGTCGCCTTCGTTACTGGCATTGTGCTCTTCCTTGCACTACGCTCCTTTTCTGCGAGCAAACCCGATGCCACCGGATCAACCGGGAAACGAGAAGGGGCGATACCGGTAAGAAAGCTGCTTCCGAGCGTCCTAGTATTGACCATAGTTTCCTTCATCCGAGGGCTTTTCACCATAGGGATCGTTTCGCTCATCCCGACCTACCTAACGAAGGTAACTAAGATCAGCTATGGATACGATCTTGGAATAATAATTGTGATCATGAATTCAACCGCGATCTTCTCCCAGCCATTCTTCGGCTGGGCGGCAGACAAAGCGGGCAGGCGGTTGGTCTTGGCAATCTCAAACGCGGGTTCGGTGATCGCAATGATTCTCTTTTTGAGTACTTCCAACCCTATACTTCTGGTCGTCTATCTAGCAATGTTCGGCTTTTTCACTCTGACGGCCTTCCCTCTGATCATGTCTCTCACTTCAGAAATAGTTCCTCGTGAAGCTTCGACGACTGCAAATTCGATCGTGTGGGGTGTTGGAAACGTGGGAGGAGGAGCGGTTGGTCCTGTAGTGATAGGATTGCTAGCCGAGCCAGCATTCTTGGATTCGCTCAACTCCTCGTTTTTCGTTATGGCGCTGGTCGGGATAGTGGCTGTTGTGTTGATGCCTTTTGTGCCCAGACCAAGAAAGTTGGAGGAAACAAGCTACCAGAGCTTGCACTAGATTTTCAAGCGATCGCAAGTCTCGCCGCAGCTGGCCGTAGACCACTTGCACAACGTGCCTTCTACTCTTTAGTGTCGGCGACTTCTTGAATCAGTCGCGCTCTGATTTCCGGAGGTAGCGCGACCGGGTATCCCTTCTTGTAGTCGTAGGCGACCTGCACAGTCTTTCCGGCCGCTACCAATCTCTTTTCCTTTTCATTCAATATCTCGTAATCATAAGTCCAGCTAGAGTTCCCGACGGAGGAGGTACGCATGTTGACAGTCAATTCGTCGCGCCATTTGGCCGGTGACTTGTAGTCTATTTCTGCGCGCGCAATGATTATTCCCACATCGCCCATCTCAAGTTTTGATGCCTTCGAATACAGGTACTCCGTGCGAGCCATCTCAAAGTAAGTCAGATACCTCGCGTTGTTCACGTGGCCCATCATGTCGACATCGCTGAAAGGCACAACGATCTTGATACTCTGGATCGATTTCATAATCATAACGATTAAAAATTGGAGAGATAAAGAATGCCCAGCAACTATTCCAGAGCTGGTTCGACGTACTCCGTATCGGGTACATCTGGATACTTGGCTCGTTCTCGCCGCTCCACCATCATGGCCGCCTGTGCCAGGACTCTCTCCGCATCCTCGTTTGGCGAAGAGAAGGTTATGCGCTCTGGGCTGACTCGGCCGGCCTCCACCATCAGACCCGAGAGTATTCCAGAGATTTCTCCCAACTCATGTTCTGCGTCTGGCACGAGGTTCGCAAGGCCTGGTTGGACGCCCTTGATTGTGTTCAGAGCCGGAGTTAGAGTGGCAGCGATATCCCCGAGCTCCGTGACAGTTGTCAACCTCAAAGAGATCTGCTCCAGCGCGAGCTTTGCCTGAACAACCAGATTCTTCATTTTTCTGATTTCCAAGAGTTCGCTTGCGAGCATGTTGGCACGAGCATCGTCATTTTTTTCCACCGAGATAACGATGCTTGAAAATATTGCATTGTCTTTTTCTTTGAGTTTCGCTGCTGCTTGGTCAAGCTTTGTTATTTGAGCCTGCAATTCTCTTGTGGCCTGCTCCAATCGTGGCCTGATAGGTTCGTCTGACTTTAGTCCTTCCTTGATCTTTGAGCCCATGGTTTCGGAGCTCTCTTTCCTTTGCCACCTTGAGACAAACTTGGGCAAGCAGAATACCAGCTCAGTGACTCAAAACTTGATTTTGACTACGATAAGGAGGCAAGTGAAAAAGAGTTAACTCGGGAAACGAAATAAAATTGACCTTGGAAGATCAATTGCAAAGAATATCTTCCAGAATGGCGTGGTTTTTGCCCCTCAAAATCTGCCTCTCGGGAAATAGTTAGCTCCGGGCCAAAGCCGATGCGCCACCGAATCGAGGGAAATCCAAAGTGGAAAGACAACTGGCAGGACCTAGCAAGGCCCTCTTCGTTACGGGCGATATCATGAGATTGCGCATTTCCTCACGAAAATTTGGTCAAAAATCCAAGATTTACCTACTCTTGCTAAACATCGCTTAATTTGAGATCCATCTTAAGTAAAGGTTTATTGCCCTTAAGTTTGCTATCTCAAATCTGGATGCAAAAGCCAGTCCTATCTGAAATCCAATCGAAAATCCTCTTGGCCCTGCTGGTTCGAGGAAAGGTATCTTCAGTAGACATTCTTCAATCCGTCGGCATTAGCGGCTCCACCTGGAACAAGGAAAAGATGCTCCTACACAACACTGGGCTGATCGACGCACAAATCACTAGAGAGCTAACGGAGAACGGTGTCGTGAGAAAGATGGAATTCAAGCTTACCCTGAAGGGAAGACAGGTCGCCCAAAACCTACTCGCGATCTCTGCGATGCTCGGCGATGAGTCTTTCGCAACAGAAAAGCTCGATAGCATGCTTTCTCTAATAGTTCACGCATAGCCCAATTGCCCTAACTCACTACCGGCTCCAGTCGACTTGCTGCTCGAGGCTACGCTCGCAGAAAATTGTATTGCTTCGGCAGAATTATCTTCAAATATTACGCCGAATGGAAAACTCCAGATCAGTCAGATGCTTTCGAGAGGGCTGGCCCCTCCGTTCTGGAAGGGATTCTCTTCGGGTTTTGTTGCACTGCTGTTTCTCTTCTTTCTGAGAATCGGGGGGTACGCTCCGTTTCCTCCGGAATCAGCTCTCGAAGCTTTCATCCGAATAGTTCCGGCTTTCATCCAGGAGCCCGCAGTCCAAAACTTTGGCGACGCGGCGGGTATGCTTGGTCTGGTCGTCGCCACTTTGGTTGCGCTCGTCGTGTACGGATTGCTTGGAGTGTTACACGAAAAATATTACGCCCCAAAGATCGAGAGGCTACACTCGATTACCCGTCTTGAGAGATTCCTCATCTACGCGCTATTTCCGTGGTTGCTCTTTGGAGCCGTTGTCATGCCGCTCGCTGGTTTCTCTCTCTTTGGAATAACCTCTCCCGGTGCGAGCGCGCAGGATGTTTTCATCTACCCGATCTCTCTTCTATTCGGTCAGGGAATTTTCTCGATTGCGCTCATGTGGGAGTACGGCAGATCAAAGCCTTCTTTGGAGCAAATCCCTCCAAAGGCGGAGAACGAGCCCCAGGCCTCCAGAAGGACCTTCGTGGAGAAGGGAGCTCTAGTTCTGGGCTCGCTACTGCTACTCGCGGCGAGTCTCGACGGAATACTGACCACGCTAGCAGGGCCGAGCAGCATGAGCTCTCAGCAAGGACAACCGGTGAACCTCCAAAACGCTCCAGCAATTTTTTCCGATCCCCGCCTCACAACGCTCGTGGATAGCGAGGTTACGGCAAACGACAACTTTTATCGCGTGGCAATCGACCTTTTCGATCCCTCCGTAAAGGTCGACTCTTGGTCACTGCAGGTCCTCGGACTTGTGGCGCAACCCAAGACTTACACGATGACCGAGTTACAGTTCCTGAAAAAGCAAGAACAGTACACCACATTTGAATGCGTGAGCAACGTCATCAACGGCAACCTGATCAGCAACGCTCTCTGGGGCGGAGTGAGAATCTCTGATCTCTTTGCGGACGTGGGTGGAGTCTTGCAGTCCGCTCAGTATGTTGTCTTTTATTCGGTCGACGGTTACAGCGTCGCAGTCCCTCTCTCGAGAACAATGTTGCAAGATAGCCTGCTCGCCTACCAGATGAACAAAGTTACGCTTCCTCAAAACCACGGCTTTCCACTACGCGCAGTGATTCCGGGATTGTACGGAATGATGAGTGCAAAGTGGATAAGAAAGATCGAGGTGGTCGACGCACCATATTCGGGATACTGGCAGACTAGGGGCTGGACCCAGGACGCGAGAATACACACAGTCTCCTTCATCACAATACCCGGCGACGGCTCGAGTGCGAGCCTGTCAAAGAACAACGGATCCGTGATTTTAGGCGGGTACGCTTTCGCCGGGGATAGGGGTGTATCAAAGGTTGAAGTGAGTATGGACAGGGGACAGACCTGGCAGTCGGCGCAGCTGAAGCAACCACTCTCCAATTTGACCTGGGCACTTTGGGCTTTTGACTGGCATCCACAATCTACAGGGGATTATGAAATCTACGCCAGAGTGACTGATGGAGCTGGAGACGTACAGACATCGGATCAGGCACCAACGTTTCCAAATGGTGCAACGGGATATGCCACGATGCTAGTGCGTGTAACAAACTAGATTTTTGCGACTGATTGCGCCACTTTATTCAATTGCTGGTTCTCGTTCCTCATCTGAAGTCCTTTCCCTTCTTCTGACGAAAAGCATCGCGCCGAGAGCTACCACTGCAGAAGCTGAAGTGAGTACAAGTAAAGTAGGCGTGTCTGATGCGACCACTAGAAACAATGAGGCACGACCAAACGTCGTATGATCGCTGCCATACGTAACTTCGGGAGGTACGCCCGTCGAAGTGGGTGATGGCTGGGTACTTGAAAAAGTAACAGTCGATGCCCCTACAGTAGTGAGACTTTGGACAGAGGTCACCGTGGAAGCATTTACAGCTGCGCTGGATACGGAGGAAGAAGAAGGCGTCGTCAGTGTATTCGCAGAAGTAGACATCGTCACCGTGCTCACCTCCGTCCGGGTGGCAGTGCTAGATTCAATTGTTGACGCAGGAGTTTGCGTGCTTTGCACTGCATACAGCGGAGTTGTCTGACTGCTTTGAGAAGCTCCAGAAGGAACAGTGGCCTTGGCCGGAAGATTCGAAACTAGCAGGGCTGGCGAGGAGAGAACCACGAGAAGAGCTAGTGCAAATACTATGCCTAGGGCTGCACTCACGATCGGCCTGTCAGGGAACTTCATCTCTTCTCACCCAATCTCTCTCCAGAATTCGCCGATACATAGTTCTAACATCTAGAACACTTGTTTCGCTAGAAAGGTCTCCTCTTCCACGTGCGAAATGTCTCGTACCAGGAAAACAAACAGGCGAAAACGCCGAAGGAAAGCGCAAAGTCGTTCAGTGCAGAGTGGAACATTATTGCATAGCCGACCAGCAAAGTGGTGAAAAATACGGCGTAAAACACGAAACGCGGAACCACGAGCCTTCCAATCTGGGTAAATGCTTGGAGCACACTCACGTTAATGTTCTTCACAACGGCGTACTCTCCATACTCGTCCTTCTGCACGAGTCCGAGCCTCACGAGCTTGTCCAGATGGTGGTACGCCACGCTGGGGCTGGACAGGCCGAGAGCACGCTGCAGCTCTCTAACTCCGAGCGGCCCTGTGTTTCTGAGAATGAACATGTAGGCCTTCAAAGTGCGCCCGCGAAGTTCGCTGTCAACATCGTCTGGTGGATCCTGCCTCTTCTGATCGCGGCGCGAGGCTTTCTTCTCCTTGGAGGAATCCTCGGTGTTATCGTCTGCGGGCACTCGAATTCCCCTCCTTCGCAAGGTTCCGCTGATTCGAGTAATGTATTATGACTTTGCCAAATGTGATTTGGATCATTGCTTCAAAAGCGTGCAAAGCATAAATATCGAAGCTAATAGTGTGCCCCCAGTCGACCCCCATGGCGAAAGATCGAGCTATTGGCGCAGCACTTGTTGCAGGCGCTGTCATTGGTGTAATAATCTACTTCGCGTTAATGTTCCTTCTTGGCGACAACATAGCACTACTCGTCCTCAAAATCAGTGCGTTTGTCGCAGTCCTTGCGATCCTTGCAATACTCGGTTGGATAGGCTACGTAATGGCAACAACTCCGCCACCAGTGCCTCTTGAGCCTGAACCAGCCACCCCAGCCCCGCAGACGCCCGCCGCTGCTCCGACAGAGAAAAAGGACTAGTCCTTTCTAGTTTCTTCCTCTATCGTCTTGTGTACTTTCTTGATGGCACTGGTCACTTTCTCAGACTCTGACTGGAGTTCTTCTGTAGATTTTTCAGAAATTTGGTCGAATAAGTGAATCTGGTAGTATCCAAGAGCTCTGAGGATAGATTCCTTCTCGGCCACCGAAAGCTCCATGGAGGGCAGCGGCGCTCTTTTTGGTTCCATTCGCTACAGAGTCTGATTGACTACTTGAAAAACATGGCCTACCTTGCGAGAACTATTTTCTCTGTTTGCCTGCTCCACAAAGCAGTTAGGCCCACTGCTGCCAACAACAGTGCCGCCACTATTTCGTATGCCAGTCTCAGCCCGAAAGTGCTTGCAATGAATCCTCCCAGGAACCCGAGCACTGATGAACCAATGATCTGACCTGAGAAAAGTATCCCGAACGATGAGCCCTTCTTGTTCGACTTTTCCCCAAGAAAAGCGGAAAGCTCGGAGTACACCGCAGGATAGGTTGCAGAAAGGAAAAAACCGTTGACGAGCAGCGCCGGTGCGGCAATGAATATGTTTGAGGCAAATACGCCAAAGCCCAGCGAGGCAAGGGCCGAGAGAAAATAGGACAACTCGAGCAGGCGAGACCTGCCAAATAGGGCAGTCATCTCTCCAGCTACGAACGCACCAAAAAATGCGCTCGCAACCCAGCCGGCCATCAGTCCATCGGCGAGTGAAAGTCCGAAGTGATGCTGCACGAGAAGTATGTTTCCAAAGTTGACAAACACCGCATAGGACCCGCCGGTGATCAGCATCGATGTTATGAAGTACATCGGCAGTCCCAACCTGTACTTCTTTTGGGGTGCTGTGGGTTTTTCATCGCGCGCTGCCGGTTGCTGCGGCGAGTGTGTCCTGAGCAAAGCAAGCGTGAGTGCAACCGTGGTGATGTCAATTAGAGCGAATACAAGGAAGGGGCCGCGCCAGCCGAAGGCGAGGTACACAGGAGCGGCGATGAGGAAGACGACGAAATTACCCAGGTTTCCAAACGCACTCTGAAATCCCATCGATTTGTCTAGATAAGGACCGACGTAGTTCCTTGAGATCGTTGATACTCCAACCGGATGAAAGAAGCTCGAGCCGAATCTCAACAAGATGATTGTGAGTAACATCGAGGCAAGTGTGCTCGAAATTGTGAATAGAATCATTGAAATTGCAATGACCGAGATTCCAAATGCGAGCAGGCTTCTGGAGTTGTAGCGCTCCGAAAAACGTCCCGTCAGCGGTTGGAAAACCATGTTCACGATATACCCCACGGCAACCATTATTCCAACTTCGAACTTTGAAATTCCAAATATCGAAATCACGACAGGGAAGAGGGTTGCAATCAGCCCGGTTGAGCCGTCGTTGGTAAAGTGGTTGAGGGCCACGACGTAGAGTACGGTCTTTGGAAAAGCAGAAACTGATTTTGCGCGCATCGGCACTCTACGCTGAACGATCTCCGAAGGGAGAACAAAATGAGTTTCCTGAGAATGCGTAATTAAATCAAGCTGATGCTCAGGCTAGGAACTGCCAACGTTGGAGGCTTGTTGCGATGCCTTCTCAGCTATGCTGTTCTTGAGTGGTTTGACTCTTGACTCTGCTGTTTGTACTTGGTTCCTTTCCAACCCAAGCCCTTTCCCATGCTTACTTTGATCGAAGTGGTCACTATTGCCGAGAGGAAAAAAGTGACCCCAAGTGGATAGAGTAGCGGGTCCAGACCCACCCTCCCGGAGATGGTCTTCAGCTCCATAGAGGAAAGTAAAATCAGAAAAGCTACGCCGAAAGCGCTTGCGATGAATCCGATCAATAAAACCAAACCAAAGGCTAGTCCCTCAATTAGAGCAATAACAGATCCTATGAAGAAAATCAATGGATAAAGCCCTACGAAGAAAAGCAGGACTGCATTCAAAAGTGACAAAAGGCCGTAGGATTTGATGGAGGAGGATGCGACACGCTCGATTCCGCTGTATATCGATGAGGGCTTTTTCTCCCATTCCGTTGTGAAGTACTCCGTCCCTATCTCGATGCGTAACTTCTTGCCTGAGGTCTTTGCAAGCCTTGCGATTGCTGCATCCTCGACTATTTCTTGCCTTACCGCGGCGTGGCCTCCAACGGATTCGTAGACCTCTCTTTTGACCAAGATGAATGTGCCGAAGACGTACGCGCGGTCGCTTCCACTATCGTTGACCTTGAACATGGGATAAAGGAGATTGATTGCTCCTGTGATGATCGGGACAACCGCCTTTGCCCAGACACCGCTCGTATGTATCTTCGGAGAAATGGAAAAGATATCGACGCCGCTTGAGACTATGTAGTTCATCGCGAGCTCAACTGTCGTCGGCCCAAACCACGAGTCAGCATCTGCAAACAGCAGGTATTCGCTGGTTGACAGTTCGTATCCGCGCCAGCAGGGCCAGCTCTTGCCCACCCAGCCCTCCGGCTTTCCTCCAGCCTCCTCCAAACGCATCTTTGGAAACCTCGTTTCGTAATCTCTGACGATCTTGGGCGTGTCGTCGAATGAAGAATCATCAACGACCAAGATCTCCATCTCTGGATAGGTCTGTGAGGCCAACGATTCAAGGCACCTGCCAATGGTCTCCTCTTCGTTTCTTGCAGTTATGATCACGCTCAGACTTGGCTTCTTGACCAGCTCCGACGCTTTTCTAATCGAGTCTTCAAATCTGGGGGCTTTCCTCTCAGTGGTCAAAAGGTATCCGAAAAACAGAGCGCTGCCAAGCGAGGACAGAATCACTAAAAAAGTTAGAGCGATATCAAGGGCCTGCAAGGTGGACCACGTGAAGCGAAACTATCAAAGGATGTGGTCGAAGATGAAACGGACTGGATCGACGTATGTTTTAGTTTCCTCTTTCGCCCTTTCGGCAAAAGCGACCTTCTCACGATCGATGTCTTTCAAGAGTCTGAAGGTTTGACCAAGTAGCTCGCGCGGATTAACAGCTCTGATTGAGAGCTTTTTTGGGAAATAGTACCCTGTAAATACATCCAGGTTTGCAGAAGGGAAGTAAGATATGTTGGGAACTCCCAAGAGAGCAGCTTCCTGCGTCATTGTAGCCCCACCACCAATGAGGAGGTCAGTCTTGCTAATCGCTTCGGCCCCATCCACCGTGGTTTCGGGAACGATGCATCTTTCTCCAAAGTTCTTTCTTGCCCATTCTCTTTGCTCGTCGTAGCGTGGGAGAAGAGTAATCTCGTAATCGCCAAGCGCCCTAATCCCATCGACGAGCCTCTCCAAGGTGTCGGAAACTCCCTTGCCTTTTTTGAAATAGGAAGCAAACCACTCCTCCATTCGAATGATCACGGAACCTTTGACCTTTGGCGAGGATTTGAACTTGGAATTCATGAGCCATGCCCATGGGTCCAGCGCGTGGTACCTGTGCACCTGGCTATCCTTCGTCCCGTACCTAGTCCACCTCTCCCTCCTAATCACAAAGGGCGAGAATACTCCGGCTGACAAGGGGACAGCGAGCCTGCAGGGGGCGTTGGCGTGCGGCGAATCGCTGCAAACATAGTGCTTCGTTCCGAGACCGAAGCTAATCCTTGCCGCCTCTGGTGAAAGGTAAGAGAGCGACATATCGAACTCATGCTTTGAGGCAAAAGAAATCAACTCCTTCTGCCTCTGGACGCTTGCAACCAGTTTCTCTTTGAGGTCGCCGCCTCCGTGCCTGCCTATGCTCTCGTGCTCCAGTCCAATCTGGTCAACGAAACGGTTTAGCTCAGAGTAATTTCTCGTGGTGATGAGGCACTTTACCTTTGATGGGGCTCTTTCCACCATAGACTTTGAGAAAAGCGCCTGTTTCGGAGTGAGCGCATCTATCCACAGCTTTACCATGGCTTGAAACCGACCGACCTTTTGGGGTATAAAAGCGGTCATCTGAACTCTGGTTGCCCAGCTACGAAAGTGAGATTTCCTTGCACCTGCGGGATAAGTGCGAAAGAGTTTTTTGCATCCCGAGCATAGCGGTGATTTGCATTGCCCAGAATCGAGCGCTCTATCGAGGTTGAGGCTACAACGGATAGGGTTTGGGACATCATCTCCGACCTGGATAACGAGGGGGAGTACTGGTGGGGAACCAAAGAGGTCCACAACATCTCCTGCGACGGTAACGTGATCAACAGATATATCGTGCAGAACTTTAGGAATCACAAGATCAACCAGAAAGTGCTGCTCAGACCCAAAGACTCGATTGAGATCCACTATCTCAAGGGCCTGACAGAGGGAGTGAAGACGATCAAGCTCGAGAGCCTTGGAGAGAGCAGGCAGAAGGTCACCACTGTCTGGGATGTTCGCTTTCCAGGAATCTACCGACTTCTAAGCTCTTACCTTGCCTCTCACGTTCTGAAAGGAACGGTTGGCGCGCTCCAAAGGATCAAGGATGCGGCCGAAGGCAGGCAGATACAAGAAGAACCTGCCAAAACATGACTATTCACAGCATTGTTCGAGCATCATATTAGGGCGTGCCTTTTGAACGAATCGGCAAAGGATTTCAACGAGTCAGAGCTAGAATCTTTGCTCAAAGACAATTTCAAACTGTCCAGCTACGAAGCTAGAACATATCTCTCGCTCATAAAACTGGGAAATCAAAACACTAAGCAGATTTCATCCAATGCCGGAGTACCTATGCCTAGGATCTATGACACGCTTGAAAGCCTCATGGCAAAGGGCTTTGTGATCCAACGAGAATCTGGGTACGCTCCAATTTCACCAAAGCAAGCACTGAGTCGAAGGACTTTGCAGTTTGAAACACAGTTCGAGAGCGATCAGAAAAAAAGAAAGGAGGCAGAGCAACAGCTCGTACTTTCGCTTGAAGAATTAACACCAAAAATCTCGAAGGAATCTGGAGAGATCGCAATACTCAGGGGGATTGACAGCATAGCGAACAAATTCGCCGAACTCTTGGAAGATTCCAAAGACATCATCTTGATAGCGAAAAGGGCGATTGAGGCAAGAGACGTGTTCATACCACTTCTGATTGATTACTCGTCAAAGAAAGGTGGAAAGAAGATCAGGATAATCGCTCCCCGAGAAACCAAGATCACGAAAAAGGAGGCGGAAGAGGCAAAAAGCGCGCACGCCGAGATAAGAAGATCCGACCACGTAATGTTCGACATGATGATAACTGAGAAGGACGACGTGATAATCGGGGTGCCCGACCCGCTGTCGGAGGAGCTCAATCACGCAGTCGCGATCTGGGTGAAGAACGCGTCATTCGCTCGTTCGACCAGAGATTCTGCGGAAGAGATCTGGAAAGACGCTCAGAAGCTATAAGCAGCGGAAATCGACTTGGATCAGGTCAATTTCGGTATCTTTCCCGATGGATAGACCACAAGTCCGGTCTCACCGATCTTGATCGGGAACGTGCCCTCTTTATGCGAAGTTCCGCGCATCTTCCTGATCTCGATTCCGCGCACCCTGAGACCACCAACTCTCGAATAGTACAGGACGACTACGCCATCGGCGATGAACTCCTCGATCCCATATCTGCTCAATCCCTGGTTCTCCTCCGGTATCTCTGTGACGAACATGATAGTGGCATCCAGTTGTTTGAGAAGGCTAGAAAACCTGATCAAATCCTGCCTTAACTGCATCTGGCTTTCTGCCTGCATGCCGAACACAGTTATAGGGTCTATGACGATCCTCTTTGCGCCTAGCTTCTTCCAGAGTGTCGATATGTTAGAGAAAACATCTGTAACCTCTATGCGCCTAAGCTGACCACTCACAGCGGGAGACACGTCTAATAGGGCGATCTTGTCTTTCTTTTGCAGACTCTCGATGTCCCAACCGTAACTTGCTGTATTTCTCAGTATGCTTGGGACTGTTTCTTCCAAGGTCACGTAGATTCCAGGTTCGTCGTACACCTTTGCGCCCCTATAGACAAATTGCATGGCAAGGGTACTCTTTCCAGTGCCTGTGCCGCCGGTCACAAGCACAGACTGACCTCTGGGAAGGCCCCCATTCACCAGTTCATCAAAACCGTCTATTCCAGATCGTATTTTACTCAGAGGCATACTATCATTTCTCCATGATTTTGCACACTCGACATCTTGAATCTCAGACTTCCATGTCCAAACCTGTATTTGTGATTCTGTAATCCTTCCACTTGTCTTCGTGTCTTTTCCCGCGAAGAGTTTCGATTCGGAACTGTCTACTTCTCGCGCCAGCTGCCTCGTTGATTCTAAATCTGATTGTCCCAGTAGAGGAAAAAGTTAGTGCATTCAAAATCTTTTCGTCGTGCGCCCCTTCTGAAACCGTAGCTAGACCCTTTACCCTGTAATTCTCGAGCCTTGAGCTCATGCATGCGACGAAATCTACCACTGGTTTGGCCTCGCAAGAAAGTAACAGTCTTGAAATTGAGTCTATGATAATTAGAAAATTACCTTTTTCGCCTGGAGTCTCTTGTCTCAATTGCTCCGAAACTACAATTAGCATCCCGGTGGGATCAAGACCTAGCACTCCACGGCCAATATTTTCAGAGATACCCAGTCTTGCGGGGCTGACAGCGTCAAAGACTTGCAGCTTGCCTTCCTTCTCGTAACGATCACAATTCCACCCAAAGTCTAACATGCTGGACCTCAATGTCGAAGGAAGCTCTTCCGTGGTGATCCACAAGACTCTGCCATTTTCCAGCAATGTTTCGTAAGCGAACTGCTGTGCGAAGATTGTTTTGCCGACACCGCTCGCGCCGCAGAGGAGAGTCAGTCCGTTGGGAATGGTGTCGTTGTACGTGAGCCTGCTGATAGCTTGGCTCACACTTCTCACAACAGATGGGCTTGTTGTAATAGCGATCTCCTCCTCTCTATCCTGTACTCAAGCAACCTCTGTTCATTTTCGAGCTTCACCCTGTCTTCCTCCCGAACATTGTCACCATTGACTTCTCCGAGAGCGGCTAGGTCCAACTTTACCTGTTCCAATTGCTGAACCATCTTCTCGTATTCATTCTTTGACCTGAGAAGTTCTTCCTCGATCTTGGAAATCCTCTCCTTCAGCGAGTACACCTTATCCATTTGACTGTCCATTTCTTGCCCTGGCGGAGAACCAATGCGTGATTCTTCACTAACGAGTTCCTCTTCGAGCTTCTGCTTCTCGGAGAGCATCGCGCCATAGTCTACGCTTTTGCTTGACTCTATGGCTGCCCTTACTGTTTGGGCTCTAGTAATCTTGTAGTTGCTGACGCTATCCAAGTAGACCAGCGAAGGATGCCATACGAACTCACCTGTAGATTTTGCCCTTACGGAGACAGCGATCTTCTTTGAAGTGCCAGGTTCGATTCTCGCAGAAATTGGCAAGGTCCTATCCTTGACACCTAGTCCGTTTTCGACAACGAAACCATCAGGAATCAATTCGTCAATTCTGACCGTAAGAGCGGGCTCTCTCCCAATGTTGGAAACTATGAGTGTATAGTCGAGAGTTTGCTCCTGCGTGATGAACGGCTTTGGCAGATCGATGTCTACGACCAGAAAAGCAGAGTTGAGGTCTCTAGCCGAATTCTCAGGCGATTGGTCTAGAAGAGAGCTCGTAGATATTGCAGCATAGATCATCTGGTTTGATGCAATCTCTGCAATAATGTCGTGCGCAAGAGGAAGCAGGTTCTTGTGGTGTCTCACGGTTCCGATCATACGCAACGATTCCTGCACTCTACTCGATGAACCAAGCTGCTCGTAGTATTTGGAAGCGAGTGACAGGGACCTCTGTGCCTCTGAGTAGAGCTTTGCCTTCACAGACGCACTTTCCATTTCCCTCTCGGCTGCGTTCATCTTGATAGTGGCATCCAAAATATGCTTGCTTGCTTTCAGCATGTTCAGAAACGATCGGATTTTCAGACGCCGGAACACTACTTCTGCTGAATCCAGCGCCTTGTTGCATTCGACAATTTGCTCCGGATCCAAAATACTTTCCAGAGATCTTTCTATCTGGTCGGAGTAGTAGAGGAAATCTGCAAAACTCGCAAGACCCATGAGAAGTGGTTTTAACGTTCTGGAGGTCGACTCATTAGAAGCCGAATGGAATATCTCCTTTGCTTCGAGATAGAGTTTGGGCTCTTTTGTCTTTTGGGCCATTTGAAAGCTCCTCAGCGCTCGGCATAGGGAAGCAAGCGATCTCAACTCACTAGATCTCAGCGAATCAGAAACTATGGAACTGTGTGCGAGTTCCGAAAACATCACTTCAGCCTCACCAAGGCCGGATATTGATTGGTCCACGTCTCCAATTCTGTACGCTTCCTTTGATTTCTCTAGAATCATTCTGGCGTTGCAAAAAGATCTTAGTTGATCAGCTAAGCGTTCTATAGATGGCGAGTCGTTCATTTCGTCTTCTTTCAGATCGGAGCGCAGCCGCGCAAGTGCTTGGACGGCCTCCGAAAAATATTCGACAGAGCCTGCTGGGTCATCACCGACTGATTTCTGCTCAGCTTTTTCAATCAAGGCCTCGGCCCTGTACAGATTGGATGTGGTTCTCCATCTCTGAGTGCTTTCGACCAATTTAGCTGACTCGATATAGAGCTTGTAAGCGTCCTCGAATTTGGATGACTTGTGAGCAAGCTTCGCCCTTTCTATTCTTTCCCACGCGAGCATGTAGTTCGATGGATCAGTGTAAAGACCGGGGCTGTCGGAAGAGGCTCTTGCGAGCTCGTACGAAGAATGAGACAGCGAATAGTAAGAAGCGCTTCTCTCAAAGTTGCCTTCTCTGTCGTACGACTGCGCGATGCGCCAGTAGGATTCTGCCACCTTCTCGTTCCAGCCTTGGTTTCTGGAGATCTTTGTTGCGTCGGAGAAATACCTGCGAGCGGCCTTTGCGAACTTTGACCTCCCAGGCGTAGGTAGTTCACAGTTCATTAACTCGTAGCAAATATCCCCTGCCAGAAGAGAAGAATCCACTTTTCGATTGCTGTATACGTCGTCTTTGTAGTATTTCCTGCTCTTCAAGCAACTTTCGAGCGACTTGTTGAGAAAGTCGATCGTCTTTGCGTTGTCGCTTCTTTGAAGCCTTGTCTGGACTGCGATTTGTCTATGGTATTCTGCGTTGTGAAGAAATATGTCGCCCAGATTGACTGACTTGTATCTTGCTATGCCAATCCTCCTGTTGCTCAGTAGAATCTCCGCACGGTGAGCAAGTCTCAAGGATCTCGACATCAATCTCTTTCTCTGTGGCGAATCGGAAATGTTTGCAAGCTGCTGGTAGAATGTCGCCACCCACGAACCACCGAGAAAATCTCCTTCGAAAGGAGACCAGAGATTAAAGCAGCTCAGAGATTCCTCTCCCAATGATACTGCTTTTTTCATCAGCGCCCTCGATTGTTTGATGTTGATCTGGTTCTGGGATTCCTTGGCAAAAGTGCCTGCGAGGTTGTACGCGCTCATTCCTCTATAGATGTGCCAAGCGGTGCCTTTGGCGTAGTCGTACGACTTTCGATACTGCGTTCGCGCACAACGGAGCAAAGACATCATCTGTTCTCCTTCTGCCTTTTCTGCTTGACTCTCGTAGCAAATCCCAAGATCCCAAAACGCAGTTGCTGCAAACGCCCTGTAGAACTTGAGTTTTGATCCGGATGACTCTCGCGAGGTTCGCGCGATAGCCCTTTCTTCAGTAATGAGTAACTCTGTGGACTTTGAGAGGTAGGAGAGCGCAGTGTCGGCGTCTCTTTCGTGCAGAAAATATGAAAATCCGAGAGCATCATGGAGGAGTGCGGCAAGTCCGCGAAAAGCATCACCTCTGTTCTCTTCCACAAAAGACAGAGCGTTGTTTCTAGCAATATCAAGTTGCTCAGTGGATGACTTTTTCGATCTGATGAGAAATGGAAGTATTCTAAGCTGCACGACCATTCCGACTACGCGGGGCAGCAATGCAGATGATTTTTTGAAGGCTGCGGTTGTCGCATGAAAATACATTCTCTTTGCATTTTTCATCCTGTTGTATCCGACATGGTTCGGGTAAAGCCAGTGCACAAGAGCAAGCAATGCGTGATAGGTTGCCAAGGCCTCGCCCTGCTCGATGCCGCCTATCTCGCTCAGCTGAACATTGGTTATTTCGTTTTCAAGTCTCTCACGGGAACGATGGAAAACTTCAATCGCTTCTCCAGGGCGCTTTGCCTTCTTCGAGAGGGCAGCAATTTTGGAGTACATGTCGAAGAAAAATTCGTCGCTAGTCTTCTCCAACTGCCCTTCGGCTTGCTGAGAAGTCAGCAGCGTAGCGCCATTTGACATATCCCAAATTCACTATTTCTTATCCGAGCCCTTCGCTATTGTTCTGCGAAACGCAGATTTTGCATTAAAGCATTGAGTAGTGTGAATACTATTTTCACTGCCCCTGAATCAACGAACATTCGAAATTCGCAAGAGTTGCCGCCCGTTGCGCCAGCCGGCAATCCAAAATATCAAGATGCCTATCGGAAATGAGATGTTGCCCACTTTTACTCAATAGATTACAGAGGTCAGCAAGAGCCGAAATCAACAGAACTTAATAGGCCGAACCGACGCGAGCAAGCTGAACCAGTGCGATGAAGACAGAATACGTACCCACAGGCATAGCCGGGTTAGACGATCTTTTGGGTGGGGGCTATCCACGAAGTCGAGTAATTCTAATCACAGGCGGCCCTGGCTCAGGCAAGACTCTGATGACGATGCAGTTTCTGATCGATGGAGTGGAGCGCTTTGATGAAAGGGGGGTCTTCGTATCACTGGAAGAAAGCAAGTACCATCTGATCAACGAGATGCGAAACTATGGCTGGGATCTAGAGAAATACGAAAAGAAAAACCAGATTGCAATAGTGGATGCTTCACCACTCCGACAAATCTCAAGGGAAGAGGAAAAGCAAGAGGCAAAAGAGTCGGAAAGTGAAATAAAGATCAGAGGAGCTGAATTTTCGATTCAGGCTCTCAGCACAGTGATAAGAAGTTACGTACGTGTGACTAGGGCAACAAGGATCGTAATAGATCCAATAACATCTCTTTCACTTCAGTTTCCCGAAAACCAGCAAAGGCGTTCTGCAATTATTGATCTCTTGGACTCTTTGGTGAGCATGGGGACTACAAGCTTGGTGACAAGTGAAATTGGAAATCAGCTAGGCCTCTCTCTGACTCAGCGAGAGATTCCTGCAGAAGAATACTTGTGTCATGGCGTCATAGTTCTGCATAATACGCACATTGCTGGGAGAGGGATCGTCTCGGCTCTTGAAATAGAAAAAATGCGTGAGTGTAAGCACGATCGGCAACTTCACCCTTACTCAATTACCGAGAAGGGCTTTACGGTCTACGCTGAAAGATTCATGGGCTAATGGCCTTTAGATCACAGAAGCTTTTAAAACTAGGCGCTCTCATTATCTCTCTCTGAGAGCTATCGTATCAAAAGACTCTCAAACGCAATCTGAATGGAAATTGTATAACTGACATAGGGAAATATGACCGCTAAGACAAAGAGGGAATTGCTATTTCTGGAAGAGTTGATATCTAAATGCCAGCCGTCGATATAGTTCAACTCATTCACTCTGCGGTCGAGAAGAACAGGGAAATTCCTGCCATGATTGATGCATACGGAGAATTCGTAGACTCTCCAATCGGACCTCTGGAACTTGAAAATCTAGAAGCCGTCTTCAAGCAGATCTTGGACAACCTGTCGCAAAGATATCCGGACGTGGCGTCGAAGCGTGCTGCAACTACTGCTCGGAACGACATTGAATCATTTCTTATTGCAAGCAATAACAATGTAGATCGGCTCAAGGAAGTACTGAGATCTGAGCTTCGTAATGTGGCTGACAACTTTGCGCTGTCAATCTCAGAGCGATTCTCCAAGATGAATGGCGAAGAGAAACGAGCAATCGATGCTAGCCTCCGTCTCATACGAAGGTCCCTGGTGGAGCTTCTATTCAGAGTGGAACAGGGAAAGCAACTTGGCTCAAGCGGTAAGGAGTTTCAGAAGTACTTCG
>JAKAPU010000200.1 GCA_021806865.1 archaeon | reverse complement strand
CTAACGGCCTTGCAGAAAGACAAGCACAGCTCATACTGGCGTCCGTAATGTATCAGGTCAAGAGAAGGACTTTAGCAAGGTCATAAATCCAAATTGCAAAGATCGGCTGAATTTTCAATTTGATAAATTCGTAACATAGAGAGACTCCATATTGCTTGGGCAGTATTTCATCAACTATATGAAGCACGATCACTCCTATGACCCAACTTAGAACCAAGCATAAGCCAACTATTCGGATGCTGATACTTCTATCTTGCTTCCCTTGATTGAGAACTTTACCTTTTTCGGCTGACCTAGCTTCTTGACTATTGGTCGCGGCATGTTCACCTGATAGCCTCTTCTCTCGTTGTAAGTTATACTAACCGTAAATTCGGTCTCCCCCTCTTTCCACTTTGGCATACTAGTGAGTCTAAATTCTAAGAGATATGTGCTTTAGCTCTCTCGCTTTTCCTTACCATATCCCCGTAGATATGTTTATACAATATCCCCGTAGATACTAGGCGTGATGAAACAAGTCGTGCAAACACAGAAATTCAATCAGAGACAGTATCTAGTCCTACTTTCACAGAACGCAAGCTGCACAATCAAGCAAGACACACGAATCGAAGAGACGGTTAGACACAACCTCGAAACAGAGTACTCAAAGCTCCGTGAAGACGTTCACGTAACCGATTTAACACTCTGCATGAGGCAAGCTCTCTTCAAGAAGCTGCAACCAAGAGAGCCAAGCACAAAGCAGCTAGGATACTTCTTTGACGGTGCAAGAAGACATGAAGCTCTTCAGAAGCTTTACGGCCAAGGAGTAGCCGAAAAGGAGATCGAATTTGAAGGAGTGAAGGCGACTATTGACATCTTAGACTCATTCGGCCCTATCGAGTTCAAGACTACAAGAGCCAAGAACGCAATTTCAGAACACTGGATAAGACAGCTTGCCTACTATATGGTCGCAACAAACTCGAATCTTGGCACTCTCCAGATTCAGAGGATAATGCCGAGCAAGCAGAAAGACGAAGCTCAAGAAGAAAATCTCTTCCCAGCGTTCTTAATCGAACTGAACAAAGAGCAAAGGGAAAAATGGCATCAGGATTTCATAGAACGCAAAGACAGATTTCTTGCAGCTTATCAAAGCAAAGAACCCGCAAAAGCTCCAATCTTCAGAGGAGACAATAATTGGGTTTGTTCAGAGTGTCCCTACAAGGCTCAATGCGACAAGATCGAGGGAGTTTCTCAATGAACCCCTCTGACTATCTCTTAGTAATGAAAATCTCAGAAAGAGGAATTGCAGAAGGGAAGAGGCCCCCGCTTTGTGATGGTTGCGGAGAACCAATTCAGAAGAACGAGGAAGAGGGCTACATGATAAATTGCCTCATCCTAGATGGCGAAATCTTTCATTCAATACAGTGCGATGAGTGCATTGAACGATATTTCAGAGCATTGCCCAGATTCAAGGAAGATGAAGTACCGAAAGAAGCAAGGCAAACTGTTCGTCTAGTAATGAGTCAAGACATGGAAGTCTATGTTCCATAATAGAAAGTTGCTGTATTCGAACTTCTTATAACTGATCTATCTCGTCAATGTAAGTAGGTAGTGGGTCAATGCCAAGTTTTCGTAAGCTTGGAATCACGCTGAAAGAAGATGAGGTTCAAGCTCTTAACATCAAGCTCCAACGAGAGGGATTCGCTTCTTTAGGCGAAATGGTTAGAAGCTATTGCGCAAGCTCATTCTCACCGACAGAAGCAAACTTGGATTCACTGGCCTGTAAGATTGCTAGTAAAATGCTAGTATCCAAACATCCTTTTTCCGATGATCGTGCGAATCATTCCACCCTTGGGCGGTGGAGGTCTCAGGTCCGAATCCTGACAACCCCATCCTTGATCACCAATCTGTTTCGCATTAATACAAGTTTGATCTAACCAGGCAATGAATGCACAGATTCAAGTTACTTTTTGCAATTACAATCATCAGTCTTCTGGTCATATCGTCTCTCTTTCTCGTAAGTCCAGTCGCTTCGTCTGATGTTCAGCGGATTTCGACCCTGCCGCCTTCAATGATTCCAGCTCATCCAGGTACTCCCGCCGCTGCTCCGGTCTCCGCCGTTAACATCTATCGACTGTATTCCTCGGAGCCCGCTCCGATGGGAATTGCAGATTTTGGAATGGGATCAAGCGGCGCATACCAATATTCGACCAGTTCGTTCCTTGGGATAGCCCAAATCCAATCACTCCATACGCAGAACGCAACTGGAGACCTCACGATGAGTATGCAACTCAACCTGAATTTGCAGTTTACGGGAAAGTCGGGTCAGCAGTACGTCTACTGGATCCAAGATGTTGCCTTTCTCGACACTAAAAACAACGTAATAAACTTCATAGACAATATCTGGAATTCTTCTGCCCCTTCGGCGAGTCTCTCGGCATCTGCGATTATCGGAAACGGACAGGTCGCGAACTGCAACTGTTCAACAAACAATTCGTTCTACTATTATGTTCCGAGCAGCTCACTGCCCGGGAATGGGATAACATATTCCCTACCCATGACGCTGCAATTCAAGGTGAATTCCACGCTCAGCGCTCAAGGAGAGCCGCAAGTCACATTTTCGTACAATGACGGATTCGGCTGGCAAGCGTACGACACGGTGACATTTCTCGTATCTGTCTCAAGTGACAACAATTTTGTGGTGAACGGTTTCAACTACAATCCTGCGAATATCTACTACGATGCTGAGCTGATTTTAGGCGGTCCAGGCAACGGTCAGGACACCTCCGTCATAAAATCCGATCTCCAACTGCAACTTCAATACTGGAACGGACACAACTATCAGGGCATAACGAACGCATACAACTTTGGCAGCGATACTTCCGAGGGGATAGACAATGCGTTGGTGCAGTGGGCCTACTGGTTGGCTAACGGGTCTTCTATATCCCAAGTCTCGCCCGGATCTGGCACTCTCGGCAAGCTCTACTACAGATCTCAAATTGGCGTTGTGAGTATCACTTCATCTTACAGCTCGGGCACACTATACGTCGTGAACGCGAGTGGAACATATTCCAAGGGTACAGGGATTCCTTTCGTTGGCGGAAACGTGACTGTGACTGTCTATCCAGGAAATTATATCTTCTACGTGTATGATAGCGGTGGCGCACTTGTGGCGCAGTACTCCGAAACAGTGACCGCTGGTGGTCGTATCTCTTTACAGGTTGTGCCCTCGTCATCTGTCGGTATGAACATGAGGTACTCCTCCATTGGAGGAAACATGACTCAACCTCCCGCTCTGACCTATTTTCTGAATGGTCAAAAGATAACGACGCCTCTTACCAAGAACTCTACGACATACTACATGGATCGTGGGAGCACGTGGAGCGTGACTGAAAATATTTCAATTGCCACCGGAGAAATATGGCAGACAAACGGTACGGCAACTGGCACAGCAACATCGTCGCAGACGATAGACTTTGCCTACTATCTTCAGTATTCGCTCACATTCGAAGTCAATATTGTCGGAGGCGGAACAGGCTACGGCGTGCCGACTGTCCAGTTCTTCCAGTTCGGTATCTCCCGTGTTTTGTCACTCGATGCCTCTCGCGTCGAATGGGTTGATGCTGGCACTAACTATACTTTCATCGGAAGATTGACCGGTTCGACGAGTACCGAGAGATGGATTCTTTCAAATTCAACTGTCACTGGTTATGCGAATAGTCCCCATCAGGCAAATGCATCATACTTGCACCAGTACTACTTGGTTATCGAGAGTACTTCTCCTTCCGCTGGTTCGGTTTCTCCGTCCAGCGGGTGGTTCAACGCTTCGAGTGCGATAACTTTGAGTGAGAAAAGCGACGCAGGCTGGGGCGAAGGCGGATGGATCGGCAGTGGTAGCGGGTCGTACACTGGAAATATTCCATCACCTTCCTTCATAATTTCTTCTCCAATAACGGAGAAAGCAGTATTCCTTCCTGGCCTTACAATTACTGCCTCAAACGGTGGAACCGTAAGGTATTCGTATGGCTCTGTCAACGGAACAGTAGCGCAGGGGAGCTCAAAGACACTCTACCTTCCTCCGGGCACGAGCGTTGTTCTTACACCGCAACCATTAGTTCTATATTCATTCAGTTCGTGGGTTCCTTCACAAACAGGCATCTCTCTGACTCTCAATGTATCGAATCCTGCAAGCTTGAAGGCCTCGTTTGTCCTAAACTTTGTTGTCATCGGGTCAGCTATAGTAGTTGCAATACTAATCGTGGCCTCAATAGCGCTTCTGTCCAGAAGACGCCGCACACGTAACCCGCCAGAGTTCTGACAGAGCTCAGTCCAGCATTTGGTCATTCACGTATGAAAGCAGGAGGGTAGCTTCTGCCTTGACACAGCAGAAACAATTGCCAGAAAGACATTCAGTAGCTCGCGTATGATGGCAGGTTTCGCACGTACACATGTCACTATGCACGTTAGGCAATCGTGAGCAACTCCATCTTGATTAGATTAGCTCCTTGCGTAAATACCTGTTGCAGAAATTTATCATTTGGAAGTTCCAGCGCAGAAACATTCATGCTTCGTAGTACGCCTTCAAGCGAAAAAATGCTTATGCTAATATCTTTGTAGGATCTTTCTCATCGTACCTTTCCGTGCGAGACAAGAGAAACGATGTCTGCTTTTGCAACACTTGTATGCATGAGAGGGACAGAGTATGTCTTGAAACCTTCTGCAACTGCTGTTCCAGAGCAGACAGGATTAGGCTCGAACATATCACGGTTGCTGCAGAAGACTTCACAGACGAGGAGCTGGTTCGAAGACGGCGCCAACAGGAAGAACATGAAAGGTGGAAGGCGGAACAGACTGCGAGATCAAAAATCGGATTCTGAATTGGTTTTCAACTGAGCGCTGACTTGAGCCCGCGCAGAAAAAGGTCGTTATTCTTCTGAGTG
>JAKAPU010000199.1 GCA_021806865.1 archaeon | reverse complement strand
ATCTCGGACTAGGATTTTTCTTCAACCAATACTTTGGTTCATGGTTAGCTGTCACAGCCCATCCGAGTGTCAAATCGCCTTTGGACATGTCCAATCTACACTTGCATTCGTAGTCTTTATTTTATTTCTTCGGAGTACCAAAAGATAGATTAATGATTCAGAATCAAATAGAGTATCGGCGAATCAAACTCACCAGTTTTAGGTTACTAGTGGCTCCGAGATGCAGAGAGCCTTGATCACCCTGATGTTGTGCTTTTCCCTTTCGCCCAAATGAAATTCGAGGACATCTTGTCCCATCCTGAAATCGATCATGCTTCGAGTGGCAGACTTTTCACCGTCAACCAACGCATTCACACCCCCAGTCCACGCATTGTATTTGAAGACAACTAGATGCTTTTCTTCATTGCCGATGACGAATTCTCCATTCCGCGCGAACAGCGAGGGTCTGATCAATTTAATCAGTTCCGAACGCAAAACTGCAGCTTTTGAAGAGTAGCGGATGTTCAGTGCAAGGAGAAGGAGCACGGCGAACACAAGAAGATAGAGAGGCAGAAACTGTGCCCAAACGGGCCAGTAATACGTGAACGATAGGACAGGTACTTCGAGAAAGAGTGTGAGGATAGCAACAAAGAACATTGAAAGACCAGTGTAGATGCTCCTCCTTCTGTAGTGTTTTGCTTCCCTTTCTGTTTGTAGATATTGGGCCATCTTGTCGTCTTCTAAACTGAGTTTATCGTTCCCAAAGCACACAGGGCACCTAGAACCAAGCCCCAAGAAACGAATTCGACGGCCGCAAAGTGGGCAGCTGACTAGAGCCATTGTACGCAGAAAAAGCATCCATCTGGTAGGATTTACGTTTCTAGAACTGGAGATATGAATCTAAAATTCATTTGCAAAGTATGAGTTCTTGCAGTATCATCGAGCGGTGAATAGTTCAACTCTTACGAAAAGCTCCTGTCGGACGTTCAAAGCGTGTTCTTTTCAAATTTAGGCGGTTTCTGATTTTGTTGAATTATTGCAGGATTCAAGTTCAAGAACTGGGGCATCACCCGAAGATTCAACAGAACGGTGAGGGAGCAAGAATCTTTTTATCTTTGGGGCATTCTGGACAGTCATATTCATTACTCTGACGTTGGTCGGCTCGTAGGCGGGTTTTGTGAGAGCAACAGATTGCCACCAAACATCCCAAGATGGTGTTGATTGAGCGAGCTCAACCTCCCAGCCAAGAAGCCGGAAGAAACTCGAAGTCAGGTCATTAATGACATTGTTTTGGTCCTGACAGTTGTCTTTCTGACCGACTTCTTGATGGCTGATTTCCTAGGGATGCAATTCTACGTCCCGACTATTCTCTTGTGGGTTTTGATGCCATTCTTGGTTGAGTTACTTTTGAGGAAGGGAACAATCAGAAACCTAGGCTTCCTAAGAACCAAATTTAGGAGAAGCCTTCCCCTTTACATTGCCCTAGCAGGAGGCTGGGCTGTGGCATCGCCCTATTTTGCCACTTTCTTCTTTCATCCAGCTTTTGTTGAAGAACTCTGCTTTAGAGGCTTTTTGCAAACCAGGCTTGAGCGCCTGTTCTCTGTAAGAAGATCGATTATAATTCAGGCAGCAGTCTTTGCAGCGTACCACATCCCTGCAGCACTCCCCGTATCCAAGCTCGGGTTCTCCCCAGGTGGATTTTTCTATCCCGTCTTTGCGCTTCTACTAGGCATCGTAAACGGAATGGTGTACGCCAAGACACGAAATCTCTTCGTCACAATGGCAATCCACGGAAGTCTCCTAGCAGCATTCGAGCTCCTTACTTTCTTGTATTTTGGTTGATACGGTGATGGAAGGAAAATGACCATATCGAATCCACGGGAAATAAGTTGGAAAAGAGTCTAGGAGTAGAGGCTACAGTTTTCTGGCTGGTTGTGATCTCGGTTGTTGAACTCGTTGCGAGGCCGACTTCGCAGACACCTGGATTCGCAGTCTATGCAGCCGTAATATTTGCAGCTCTTGATCTGATTTTAGCGTTCATGTGCTGGAAATTAAAGCCGTGGGCGTTCGTTGGCGCAATCGTCTTGAACTCCATCTTGGCATTTGCTGCCTTCCCTGAATCGCCCGGCAACGAAGCCACTCCTTACGGAGCCTTCATTGATGCGATACTAATAACTTCAGCGCTTTGGATAGCTTTTCTTAGTTACAGGTCCTTTAGAGAAATACGGTCGAAAGCAAAACCATAGAGAGAGGAACCGAATGAGTACGGGATAGATAAACCCTAGTCGATCTACTCTGATTTTCTACGAGAACCGCTTTGAGTTCAGAAGAATACATGTCTACGTTGTAAATCAATGCCTAGACCACTACACCTCTCTTCGTATGGATGGTTGCATTCCTTCCTTTAGTTAGTTTCGCTTGCGATAGGTTCCATTTTCGGACTCGGGTTTAGATCATTGTCTGGTCCAATGTGGTGTTCGTGACAGTCGCACTGCAAGTTTGTGCCTAGATCAGAGCTGCGAGCATGCTCTTTCGAAAATTCGTGCATGATTCTTTGAAGTGTTTGGGCAAGCACACATCGATTGGACTCTGGGCAAAACAAGGCGACGAGCGAAAGTCCCCGTGTCCAACACGTAAGTTTGATAGGCTGAACAGTTATTCTTTGCTCATATCTTTCCTGTCTGACGCGAGATGCGCCCTGTAACATCTATCGTCATCATAAATGTGGTCTAAATACTCATCTTTGTCTCCAAAGTCCTTGCCGCAGCCGTTACAGTGAACGTTCTGCCCAGAGGGGAATTGGCAACGACTCCAGTCTCAATGCCTTCGTTATCTTCATTAGCTGACATGATGTAATCGTCGGTTCCTGTCCATCTACTCTGGATGCTATCTTATCTCAGATCGGCGTAACTTGCTCTTTGGACTGGCCTTCCACAAGACGGACAACCATGATGAGCCTTTTAACCTTTCAACTGCAAAACGTGTCCATCATTTCATTTGTGATTCACTCTCTACTCTCAAGAGGTTGGCATACAACCAGCTATGCGTGACGACTCTCCGCACTGACCGAGCGCGAGCTTCTCATTGGGCATGAAGGCTGTTACTGTGTGCGTCTCTCCATCTTCTTAACCTTTCGAGCTCTTATCTCTGGTCTGTCTCCGTGATAGTTCTCGCCCCTTGTCAGCATCCAGTAGATGCTCACGAGCATCTTTCTGGCTACGCTGATGATTGCCTTGTGGCTTCCTCTCCTTGCAGCAATTCTTTCGTAGAATGGCCCCGCAAAGAGGATATAGAGAGATTGCCGAGTTCAAAAATATGGACAAATTGGAGAATCTCGGCTAATTACGCACAAGGTCTATAGAGTCTCTTGGCTTTGCAGGAAATTTCGGTGCAGGATTTTTCGCAAAGTGAGTTACGACCCGGCTGTCAAGATCTGTGGACCGTAACGGGTGGGGACTTCTCTTTTCGCCTGCACATCAGTCCGCCTCGCGGAAATGATATTCGGAACTGCGAGCTCTTGAAGGAGCTCCTCATAATCACTCTTTGTGTTGATATTTCGAAGAGAGATCAGACAAGGATCGTACTGCCTAAGATCAGAAACAGGCACGTAGTTCACATCTTGCAAAGACAGAACAACGTGTTTGCAGCCGCTCACCCCTTTCCTAAGCGAGTTATCGATCTCCTTCTTCATGGAGCTTACGTTGTAGACCGCACAGAGCGGCTCCATGCTCAGCTTGTGTTCAGTATCCCAGATCGGAACGGCTGCATCATGTCCCCTCGCTGCTGAAAACAGGCACCGCAGCAGTCCTTTTCTTACCAGAGGCGAATCACAGGCAACGACTGCTGCATATTCGCTATTTGAAATCCTGAAACCCGTCAGCATCCCGCCCAGAGGATTCTCCAGATAGTTCCAGTCATTTGCGAACCGGACTCGCTCGTCCTTAATCTCTTTCGTAAACCGTTTTGGGCTTTTTGTCCCGATGACAACAATAAGATCGTCAGAGACAGACAGCATCTCTTCCACTAGAATGGAGATGAACGACCTTTGCCCCAACTGTAGAAAGGCCTTGTCTGACCCCATCCTCTGGCTCTTTCCGCCAGCGAGTACAATGACCGACATGTGAGCAAGATCACTTGGCTGGACTCTGTACGGTCTTGAAAAGGCGTTCAAAGGCCACTTTCTTCTTGCATTCTTGGCAGTACTGTATCATCGTCATTGTCTGATCCTCGGTTCCTGCGAGAGAAGCCACGCGTTTCAAGAACTTGGCGCTGTCCAGCGGCTTACCGCACCTCAAGCAGTTGACAATTTCGTCATCATGGTAAGCCAGACGCGGCGACAGATCAGAAATCAGCACCAGCGGTTTGAGAGAGACTGCGTGCTCTGGACAGACTGACGCGCAATTACCGCAACCCGTGCAAGTGGAAGAATCGAACTGTATCTTGCCAGATGTCAGCCGGATCGAAGAGTGAGGACATGAAATAGCGCACGCGTTGCACAGAGTGCATGCGTCTGAAACCAGAAGATTTGTTAGCCCAAGTCCTTCTAGCGATGCATCTGATCTTGTGATGTATTTCAACGATTTCACGTAATTGTCCCACGATCTAGCCCCGAGAAGGAGCGTCTCTTTCCTAGAGTTTGACATTGAATGTATCTCTTCTATCCGCTCTGCCGCCTCCACTCCCTCAAGGTACTCGATTGCAATCGAGCCCGGCCTCACAACAGACCTGACCGACTCTGCCGACTCTTTTGCCTTCTGTTTTCCAACACACTCGCCATCTGCACAGTACACAATGATCGCACCGAGATTTGAACTTGCGGCAATCGCAGTGTGCCTGCGGCCGATAATTCCAACATCCTTCACCTCCTGGACATACATCCAGGGCTCTCGCTTCACTCTCGACTCGTCGCAGGTCAGCACAAGAGTCTTCTTTGGAGCCTCACTCTTCTCCAACCCGGCAGATCG
>JAKAPU010000198.1 GCA_021806865.1 archaeon | reverse complement strand
TTATGTCTTATCTTGTACTAAAGCCAGTCAGATGATCTTCAATTTTGATAACAACATTTCAATACATCGTTCTTAATCGATCAAGTTGGATTTCGAGCAGGAAGAATCTAATTCAAAGAGCAGTTGATGAAACTTGTCTCTGTTTGATTCTTCTCTTTAACCATTCGAGTGCCGCAAATCCCTGTGCTAATTGAAACTGGCGAAGGGTCGGCAGCCCTGGTTCTGGCGGTTTGTTTCCCAGATAGAGTAGCACCCCAATAAGCGCAGCCAGTACGCAAGTCACTGCAGATGGATCAGCCTCCCTTGCAAGTTCGTGTGAGTCAAACAGTTCCCAAGGCTTCGGTCCTCCTTGCATCGCAACGCTCGGGAGAAAGAACACAAGGTCGATCCACTTTGCACCAATGCAAGCCCATGGCCAGTCGACCACTAACACACGCCCCTTCGTAAGAAGCAGGTTGTCGGCTCTGAGATCTGCGTGAAGTAGCGTATTTCCGACTGATGCATCAGTCCATTTCTCCTCAAGATTTGCTAGCAGTTGGATGTTTTCAAGGCACCAGGCGTCATGAAGAAATCTGAGCGATGATCTTCCGCGCAATTCGACGAGCTTTGCAAATTGACGCCATCCGCTAAAGTTGTCCCCAAATTGTTCACTGACCGTAGGAAGCGGCACGGGCGAAGGAGTAAGAAGATTTGAGAGATCGCCGATAGCAGAAAGAACTCGCACTAATTCGTCGCTCCGCCAAGGCAGCTCAGGCTGCACTCCTTCCACGTTCTCAAACAAGAGCACAACCCAGTCTCCATCATCAAGCGACCAAAGGAATCGTGGAACTTGTGGCAAATTAGGCATTGACGAAGCGACCTTGATCTCTTTCCTATAGATGTCTGGAGATTTCGGGTTGGGCAAGGAACCCACGGCCTTCGCAAATACTCTCCTCCCGTCAGATAAATGCAGAGTGGCAGCCAGACCTGGAGAAAAACCCCCTCTCCGAGTAACGACATCAGTGACTTTGGCCCCGAGATGATCCTCTATTGCACTGCGCAACGAGATCGGCAATTGTGTCCAATCAAGTCGAACACCTGAACCGATCATTGTCGGATCTAATGTTTTCTTTGGAGCATCGTTCGACACCGAGAGTCACTTCTGACAGAATCTTTCCAGAATCAGGCTAACAGCTTGGTGATTGGCATGTCTTCAACCTGGCGGAGTTTCCCCGCATTGGACTTTTCGATCTGCTACGAGTCAAGAGTGGCACCACGGATAACTCGTTTCCCATAATCTTGTCTATGTAAATTCTATCGAAGACCTCGTCCAGTTTCCGAGGCATTTTATCTGGAAAGACTCGCTCGGAATACCACTTTGACCCGAACCGGACTAGCATCATCAGCACAGGAAGTACGTCTTTTCCTTTCTCAGTCAGATCCCACTTTGAGTAGTTGCGCCCTTTTTCTACAACCTCGATGAATCCATCACGCTTCAGCTCCTTCAGTCGCATCGCCAGCACTCGTCTTGTAAGACCTGGAGTGATAGCCAGCATCTCGTTGAATCTCTGCTTTCGATAAAGGGCAATGTTCCTTATCACAAGCAGTGCCCACTTGCGACCCAACGTCCAAAGACTAGATTCAACCGGACAACCATCAAATACGACTTTGAGCTCGCTTGGGGTTGTTTGGCTGACAGTTAGCTTCATTTTTGGCAACATGCTCACTCCCTTACCTGTTTAGTGACGTCCTCCAACTCCTAAAGAAGTTGGCTTCCAGCTTCCTCACTCTTGCTTGCCATTCTCCGAAGAGATGGTAGAGGCAGAAGCTCAGCTGGTGACGACCCTCCGTCCGAGGGCGGGCTGCTATGGATGCCAAGACTCTTGATCAATTTAGCTGAATTTAGGTCTCTGGATAGGTTCACTCCACACTTCAGACAGTTGTGGTCTCTTTCTGATAGATCCTTTGGCACCCACTCTAAGCAATTATAACAGAACTGAGTGGTTCCCCAAGGATCCACAAAGACAACTAGCCTTCCGAGCATTACTGCCTTGTTCAGGCATTTTGTAGCGAACCTGCCGAATGAAGCATCTGAGAGTGATTTTGCTAGATAGTGGTTTTGGAGCATGTTTTCTATCGAGAGTCTTTCGAGAACAAGTACGTCCGTGTCCTTGTTTAACAGCGTGGAGACCAGCTTGTTTTGGTAATCTTCCTTCTGCCTCTTGATGTGGAGGTGAAGTCTAGCTAGTCTGAATGCAAGCTCCTTCCTATTGGAAGATCTTTTTTTCTTCCTTGAGAGACGCTTCTGCAATTTGGTGATCATCATCTCTGAGCGCCTGAGGAATCTCAGATATACGCTAGACGAAGAATCATCCAGCGTGATGAACCTCTCTATACCGATGTCTGCTCCTCTGATTCTTTCATCTGGGATCTCGAGCATGTTCTTAGCTGTGACATCTTCTTTTTCAATCAGGAAGATCGCATACCACTCCCCAGCCTCGCGCTTTATCGTGAGCCTGTTTATCTTGCCTAGCATTGGTCTGTGGATGAATATCCTGACCTGCCCAATACCGAGAGATAGAGAGTGTGCCCTTCTTTCTTCATTATATCGAATCCTGATTTGAGGATACGTGAAAGATCTGTAATTCTTGTTCTTCTTGGCTCTCGGAAACCTGGCCCTTTTCTCGAAAAAGTTGTTGAAAGCATATGAAACTCTGTCTGCCACGTTCTGCACTACCTGGCTGTGTGCTTTCTTTAGCTCTTGGTTAGACCTCCTGATTTCCAGTGCTAGCTTTCTCAAATCGGTTTTGGATAGATTGATCTTGTTTTCCTTGTATTCACTCACTTTCCTGCTCCTAAGTTCGTTGTAAAGATCGCACAGAGTTGCAAGGGTGCTCTTTAGCTGCGCCTCATACTCGTCATTTGGATACAGTCTGTACTTGAAGCTCAGGAGCAATTACTAGTTACCGCACTAGTGCAGTAACACTCAGATATTTAAATGAAGCTTGCTTTCATCCCACAGATAAATCACGCGGGTCTTTTCGCTCGCAAATGATAAGTCGTGCAGACTTGTCACACCGCGCCATCCAAATCAACGCTTACTCAGATTCGACGGTGACTGTCGCGAAGCAATGCAATTTTCGAAGCGTGTCTTAGTGAAGTGAAAATGGTTGTGAGCAAACTTTTCTGGGACGGCCTTATTGAATGCCGGTCGACAAATTTTGAAATGAATAGATATGTTCAAAGTCGTCCTAAGAAATCATGCTTCCAGATCGGGTCAGACTATTGGAAAGAGCTCGCGAATTTATCGGCATCATCCGGAGTGAATCGAGTTATACATGACTATGCTTTGGTGAACGGGCTCAACATGCACTTCGAGTTACAAATGCTGGTCGAAACCGATGCGGAATGTCAAATGCAAGCCTCTCTACACTGAGGCACAGACGACAACTCTTTCTCTTCGACTACGGTTTCATCGTTTCCTGAGATTCCAATGCCGAGATCTAAATAGACGTAGTCTGCACGGTAGACATTTTTTTCAGTTCTCGGTATCCTCTTAGTAGGCTGCCTAATCCGATAACTCCAACAACCCCGATCACAAGTATCGACGCAACGCCAATCGAGTCCAAGTTGGGAATCGGATTTCCGGTACTCAAAGCAAACTGATCTATGAATGGGAAAGCCACAAGCAAAACCCCAATCAGAGCAAATGCGAGGCCTCCGTAGTAGAGAGTGCTCGCGGCCGCTGACTTGCCAACGAACTTGATCTGGTTGACGGTTAGCTTCTTCACACGCATTATGTTTGCAAACAAAGCACCCAGAACAATTTGCATCGACATGGTGCCAAAGCCGAAGAACACGCCCACTAGCGGCGCATAGAATATACTCGGCATCTGTGGTGCGAGTATGAACGTTATGATAGTCGCGTACGCCCCAAATCCAAATCCCGCGATCAAACCGTGAAGTGTTGCCATCTTCAGCGGCACTTCAGAAATTTCCTCGTGTGGCTGGATCCTCTCCGCAGACTCTGTGTGATGCAGTCGCCCGCCCATGAGCGAGTCTATCGGAAGGTGAACGTATTTTCCTTTGAGTACGTAAGAACCTGCCATGAACATGGCGACTCCCACAATGATGTAAATCGGTCCATCAAGGTTGTACGTCTTGTATATCGCGGCAAGTCCGAGGAAACCAAGAGTGGTCAAAAAGGCCCTTTGAAGCATGAAGCCGAGAGAGAACATAAACCCAGATTTCATACCTCCCTTTGTGCTGTAGCTTCCCACAGAGTAACTGAAGGTTATCGGCCAGGTGTGCTCATCCGGAGTGACCCCGTGGAGCATTCCCAGAATCAAGGCAATGCCAAGAATGACTGCTACCGAGAGCCCGGCTGGCGGGTTCAGTATCGTAGCAAGGTCAAGCAAGCATGATCACTCTTTGGCTCTTACTTCCGCGCTTCTTCTTATTAGGATTACTCTATTTCTTAATAATTGCATTTAATAATCTGTTGCGATATTATTAACACGTCGAAGGAGAAAACAATGCCGATAGTTAGCCTCTCGCTTCCCAATGAACTTGTAAAATCCATGGAAGAGCTCCAAGATTCGCAAGGCTATGCTGGGAGATCTGAATTGATCCGTGCAGCGCTACGCATGATGCTTGACGATTCAAGGGCAAAAGATTTGCTTTCCGGTCAGCTGAACGCGGTGCTTGTCATAACCCACGACGAGTTCAACGAGGAGCCAGTGACGAAACTGAAGCACCAGTACGAGGACATTGTGAAAACTCACCTCCACAATAAGATCAGTCACAGCAACTGCGTCGAGCTGTTCTTGCTCGAGGGCGATGGAAAGAAGGTCTCGGCGATGACGAAGGCCTTCCAGAAGGAAGAGAAGCTTAGAAGCGTCAAGCTTGTAGTGCTCTAAGCTCCAGAACCGTGCCAGAGTCGACGATGTAATTCTGTCTTGTTTGGAT
>JAKAPU010000197.1 GCA_021806865.1 archaeon | reverse complement strand
CACTGGAAGAGGTACTGGAAGGAATGGTTTTCCTGAGCAGTATTTGCCTATCTCCTCCGCAAGCGAGCTAGTGCTCATCTCGACCGTGGCGTTCTTCGCCCTAACACGGACTTGGAGTTTTGAACTGTCGACCTCTTCCTTTTCTCCTATCACGACCACGTAAGGTATCCACTCCCGTTCCGCGTCGCGTATCCTCTTGCCCACACTCTCCTCACGATCGTCGATGTCCACCCTTATGCTCGAGGCTTCGAATTTCTTTGCGAGAGACTCGCCAAGTCCCAAGAACCTATGGGCCACCGGTATGAGTCTAACGTGTGTTGGAGAGAGCCAGACGGGCAGAGTCGCAATCTTTCCTTCTTTCTGAGTCCTTCCCGCATTTTCAAGAAGACCGTAGATGCATCGCTCGATAGCACCCGAAGGTGAGTTGTGCAGAATAAGCGGGTTCTCTTTCTTTCCCGATTCATCGACGAATGTGATTCCATATCTCTGCGCGTTCTCGATGTCGATTTGATCGGTGGAGAGTGCTGAGGCCTTGTCCAGGTTATCGATGTAGTTGAATTCCCACTTCAGCACGAAGTAGAAGAATCGCTCCTTCCACATTTCCACTAACGCCGGCCTCCCGTGTCTTCGTATTATCGAGGCGATGAATTCTTTGTTCTCCTTGTAAAAGTCCTCAGTGAATCTTATCGCTAGCTCGTAGTCGCCTGGCTCGAATCCGATTTCCTTCAGGACACTCTGTGATAGCTCGAACCTCTTTGGAAATTCTTCCTTAGCCTGAGCCATGTCTTGCACAATTGCGTGGCAATCTGGCATAGTAAATGCGCGCAGCCTCCGTAGCCCAACGAGCTCACCGCTTTTCTCTCGTCGGAACGAGTATCTTGTAAGCTCGTACAGTTTCAGAGGCAACTGCTTGTAAGAGAGCGGCAGGTCCTTCGCGATCAAGAATTGTCCGAAGCAAGCAGCAAAACGAAGGAAATACTCTTTCTCGTCCGACTTTACCAGATACTGTCTAGCAGGGAATCTGTTGAGGTAGCTTGCCAAGCTAGGATGCTCCAGGTCGTACATCAACGGGGTCTCGACCTCGACGCCCCCGTATTCCAACACCCTCTGGGTGACATAGCGTTCCAATAGCGACTTGATCATTCGTCCCTTTGGGTAATAGCGCATGTTCCCAGGATCAGACGCCGGCTCGTAGTCAGCAATCCCGAGCTTTTTCATGAGACTCACGTGCGGTGGGATCTGCTGGACCGCTCTCACTTTTGCGGTTTCGTAGTTTTTCAACCGCTCCAGATTCTTGTGCTTTCCAAAATTGAATTCTGACACAGGAGTAAGGTTGCCATCAAGGTCGATCACGTACCAATGAGACTTCAGTGTGTCTTCGGCCTTTAGGGCGGCAGATACGACCTCTTTCTCTTTCTTCTGCTCCTGACCCTGAATTGAATGAAGCACTTTGGACTGCTCCGCAAGAGGGTGGCCCTTGACTCTTACTGAAAATGACTTGTTCCATCCAAACGGGACATGGTGGATAGAGAATCCCTGCTCCTTTCCCTTTCTCTCTATACTCTGCAGGACGGGCAGAGCCTCTCTAGGAGGCGCGAGCTCTGAGCTAAGGTGAGCGTAGGGATATACAACGAATGAGGTAGATTTCAATTGATCATGTGCCTTTCGCATCGATTCTACAACCTGATCGGCGACGGAGTCATCGTCGCCTTTTTCAACGCTCACGAGCAGGAGCACGCAATCGTTCACAGTTCTCGCTTCCAACGTCGTGTCTTCGGCCGAGTCGATCTCCTTCTTGATCGGCCTGTACTCCACCTGATCGCAATGAAGCTGTAAGATTCTCAAGTTACAATCATCCGAAAACTCAAATCACGACAATAGCGAGTCAGCGTCACTGGAACCTGACGCGGTCCAGACTTCTGTCCTTCTTTGTTGCCTTCTTCCAAACCTTGTAGTGCTCGTGGCAAAGAAACGCCCGTCTGTCACTCGAAACGCTGAGACCGCTTGCACCAATTTGGTCTCTGCTAATTGACCGCTCCGCAGGCGAGGTACAGCCGGTTACAGAACAGTTTACTCCCTTTCCTACTTTACCCAATACTCATCGCTCCAAATTCGAGACGATTTTTGGGTTCGACTGCTCGCTATATGCTTTAAAGGTATAGTACATGGTTTCTGCTAAGAAAGCGCTTCCGCGATGGTCCTGAATCGAATTAGGAGCAGCATCAGACCTCTTGTAGATTCCATTGGACGCGCTTTCAGCGCTACCGGACTCTCGCCCAACACATGGACTGCAGTAGGGTTTGTCATTTCAGTAATCGCCGGAGTGCTTTACGCGTCAAGGCCCGGCGAGCCCTATCTTGCTGCTCTTCTCATTCTTCTGTCCGGTTTTTTTGACGTGATTGACGGAGCGGTTGCACGAATCGCAAACAAGGTGTCAAAAGCTGGTTCCTTCAACGACTCCACACTTGATCGCCTTGCCGAGGTGGCAATCTACGCCGGAATACTCTACGGAGGATACACTTCGCCAATCTACGTCTTGTTGGCTTTGAGTTTCTCCCTTCTTGTAAGCTATGCCCGCGCAAAGGGAGATTCACTTGGCATCGCGCTGTCAGGCGTTGGTATAGGGGAGCGAGCAGAAAGATTGTTAGCTCTCGTCGTCCTTTCCCTGCTCAGATTTGTTTGGCTAGGAGTTCTTGTCGTGCTTGTTCTGGCAGCTTTCACTTTTCTGCAACGGTATGTTGCAATACTTCAGAAACTCAAAGCGTGACCTATTTCACGCAGTCAATCTGCCCACGAACCTCAACCCGGAAACCAGAAGACCGTGTGAGAAAAGACTAGTCATATCGAATAGATCTACGCTCGAAATTCGAAATCAGAGAACAAGATACGGGCAAAATTTGAGTAAAAAATTCCGCGAAAGAAAGAATAATGAGAGGGAGCAATCAGCTCCCGACAAGTGAAACTCTAGTAAGCAAGGCGTCTTTCGTCTTTTGCCCTTACCTTGACCAGACCATAGTGCACGGCGCACGATACGCAGTAGTACTTTATCGTCTTCGGGGCTGCGATGTACGCGCCGGCCGCTCTAAGCTCTCTTGCCAAAGTGGGCTCAACCAAACTGACTCTGGAAGTCAGCTTCTTTGCCTTGTCTCGTGGCACTTCTCGGCCACAGTTGCTACATTGTACTGTATCTGAGCTTCCCTTGCCGCCTTTAGATCTTCCGCGGCTCTTTCGCTTCTTCGTCATGACCAGACTCGCTCATAATCAGTAGGCTTTAAACTTTGGAGTTGAGTCTGCGTTTTCCCTGTGATCTTGGAGATATATCGAAACACATCCTCTGTCAAGACTTCGAGCCATTGCCATTAAAGGCCTCGCGTGTTGAAGAATCGTTGGTTGTTCTTGGACTTCACTTGACGAACTTTGCGTAAAAGTCCTTGTGAGCCTGATGAAGCAGGACTGGTTTGGGAAGCAGCTTGAAACCATAGTCGCAGATTTCTTTCGGGCTGCCGTAAATCTTCCTCGACCTGCAGTAGCCAGCTGCCCTAATCACATCCAGCAGAACGTTTACGGCGTTCGCGCCATCGTTAGTCCTTAGGTATATATCGACTTTGATCGGGGAATCCAAGAATCCCTTTCCAGACAACCAAAAGTAGCTAGTTCGGTTGTTCCCCATGTAATCGACGTAGTCTGTTGTCCCTGCGACAGTCGCGAATTTGTAAGGTATCTCTTCAGCAATAGACTCAGTCTTTATGTCCCGCTTTGCCATCTTGACCTCCTCTGAGATCGTGTTAAGCGTCTCGTTTCCTCCCCCGACGTCCAGCTGGTAGCTCTTCTCCACCCTTATTCCTCGACTGTCGATGAAGTTCAAGATTCCCTTGTGGAAAGCGGTGCCGCCAAATTGGCTCATGAGGTCGTCGCCCACAACGAGTAGCTTTCGCTTTGCGAATTTCTGTCTCAGTGCGGGATCTGTCGCGATTTTAGCAGGGGTAGCGTTGATGAAACTCACACCCGCTTCTAGAGCTTCCTTTGCATACGCGACTGAAGTGGCCTGCATGCCAGATGGTATAAGATTCACAAGTATCTCTGCCCCGCTTTGCTTCAAACTCTCCACAATAGTAGGAGCGCTTGTGTAATCTCCCGCAAGGTGTCTTGGTACATCTGGCTTTGTGATCCCAGATAGGACAACTATCTTCGACGGATTTACATCCACAAGTTTCGGGCTCACGTTGGGCGTCTCAAAGATGGCTTCAGAGAGATCCTTGCCAACCTTGCGCTTGTCAATGTCATACGCGGCAACGATTTCCGCCTCATCTGGAGCGAAACCTCCAACCCTTTGGTGCCATATACCGGCTGGCTTTTTGGCATTCAGTCCTTGGACGAGGGTTGACGATACGTTTCCTACGCCAACCAGAGCGATTTTGATCTTCTTGCTTGGCAAATCAGGCTACACCGGCAGTGCAAGTATGAATCATTCGTACTTTGCAATGAGTACGACTGCACCGACGAAGATAAGCAGACCCGCCATGAAGTAGAAAATCGGGACGAGTTGTGGAATCAATGCAGTCTGATAGATGAAATAGGCAAACGTGCCACCGAGAATTATGCACAGGAGAGAAATGACTCTGAGCAGTGCATTGATCCTTTGTTGAGAGGTCTTTAATGCGCTGGACGTATCAAATCACCGATTGGACTATCGCTAAACTTCATCCGATTAATCTAGTTATAATAACTCTTTCCCACGTTTGGAATACAAGAGCAAGAAAACTTCTCTTCTCCTATGCGAATTCATCGATTCTCGGAGGAGAACCGCATAGCGAAGCTACTTTGCTACATGGATTTGGCTTCTTGCATCTTTTCTTTCAGATAGTTGTCGACTATGAATGTCAGCCCGTACTTTGAGAAGGCTTCAAGCTCGCTCTTCCTCTTGATCTTGAGAAAGATGTCCAGCTCTCTCTGCCACACTCCGCCATGGTAGCGCGGATCCTTCTTCAGTT
>JAKAPU010000196.1 GCA_021806865.1 archaeon | reverse complement strand
TCTAGTCGCCTGCAGACCAATATCGTATGCAGCACCGTCTCCTGTCACAACCGCGACCTTGAGGTCTTCGGAAGGTGGCAGCTTACCCTTTTCCTTCAGTATATCCAGTGCATCTCTTATTCCTTGAGCACCTGCAGGTGCACTCGCAAATGCCGTATACATCCAGTTCGACTTCAGAGGCGAGTACGGGTATACCATCAACAGCGACATGCAGCCCGCCGCGTTAACCCAGACCACGTTTTCGCCTAGAGCTTTGTGAAACAACCTCAGCGCGAGGAGTCCGCCACAGCCTGCGCATAGAGGAGATCCAGCAGCAAGATTTTCCTCCTTGGGAATGTCCTTCAGTGTCTTGAACCTTGTCTCTTGACTCATTTCGATGCACTCCTTCCAACGCCTGCAATCCTTAGATTGTTTTGAACTTGCTCTAATTCATCGCCTGTCATAAGAAATGTAGGACCTGTCAGAGTTCTTTTGCCTTCGTGGATATCTTTCATCTGGCGAAAGACTGACTCCAATTCCTCATACGAGAGGTGCTTTCCACCCAGTGCTCCGACCACTGGGAGAATGGCTTCTGGCCGGTTTCGAGAATGGTACAAGGTCGAGACGACTTCTGGGTAGATGATTCCTCCTGAGCCAGGCGCAATGTTCTGATCAAAGACAGCTACTACTTTCCTATTGGAAAGATGCTTCTCGATCTCCAATTTCGGAAACGGCCTTAGCATTACGAGTTTGAGCAGACCAGCAGGAAATCCCCTTTCCCTCAGCCTGCGCACCGCCTGTTTTCCGATAGTCGTGAAGGAATTTGTCATGACAAGCACATACTCTGCGTCGTCCAGCATGAAACCTTCGACCGGGGCAAGATGTCTCCCAGAAAGTTCATAGTAATCACCTGCAGCTTCTGCGAATACATTGTTAGCTTGCAATGCCGAGGAGTGCATCTGGTACCTGAAGTAGCTATACACGCTTCCGCTTAGCACCGACGAGGCCTTTGATACTGGTGCGGTCGCCCTAAACGGATGTTCTGCTTCGTACTCCGGCAGAAAGTCGTTAACTTTCTTCTGGTCCGGAAGCTCCACGCCCTCTCTTGTGAAGGAAAGGTAGAAACCGTCCATGTTTACAGCCACTGGTAGCCGAACCCTCTTGTCTTCGGCAATCCTGTATGCCAGAAGAACCAAGTCCAACACTTCCTGTGCGTTTTCCGCATGAAATTGGAGAAAGCCTGAATCTCTCGTTGAAAGAATGTCGTTGTGGTCTGGTTCCAAAGTTATTGGAGATGCAAGGCCCCTAGAAACATTGACGAACACAAGTGGAGCTCTCCATCCCGAAATGTTGTAGAGCATCTCAAACCCGAAGAGCAGACCTTGTGAGGAAGTTGCTGTGAACACTCGAGCACCTGCCAATGATGCAGTGCCTGCTGCAGTGAACATAGAGTGCTCAGATTCCAGCTGCACCAATCTCGCATTCATTTCTCCTTGCCTAATCCATTTGGACAAGGTCTCGATTATCTCGGTCTGCGGCGTAATTGGGAAGGCAGGAATGTAATCGACCCTTGCCATCCTCGCGCCCCAAGCCGCAGCTGCGTTTCCTGTCATGAGCTTGGTCATTGTTGCATCACTCTGACCTCCCTTCCTATCGTAATCGCCTTCGGAGGACATTCTCTATAACAGATGAGACATCCTTTGCAGTTATCGTAGTCGATTTCCGGTTTCCCATCGTCGCGCAACTTCAAAGCGGACTCGGGACAGTAAGCAAAGCAAATACTGCATGCTGTGCACTTGTCGTAATCGATCGTTGGTCGGAAGATTCTCCAGTCCCCGGTTCTCTTTGCAAAGGAGTTGCCGACAGAGACTATGTCTTGACTCTGCGGATTCTCAGAAAGCAACTCAAAGGGAACCAGAGTCTTTGTTGTTGGAGTTTCGCTAGTAACTATTTCTTGGGGAGCAAGACTGTTGAACACCTGCTTTGCTAGATCCACATTCTTTTGAATCACTTCGTCTGACGCGCCTATCTCATGCAGCTCCGCTTCGATGCCTTGTTGCAATGATAAATCAGAAATCTTGAATGTTAATCGCGCAGCTGCAGCTGCTGCGGCTGTACTTAGTGTCACTTTACCCAGGCGAGTGAGCGCAAGACTTGTTAGATCTGAAGTGATGACACGTGCAGCATGGCCGCCAGTATCAATCTTATCTGGCGATTGAATTGAATTGACAAAAACCACACTTCCTTCTCTCAAACCACGGAACACGTTTGCAAACTCATCATTTACCAGAGTCTCATCCATGACAATAACAATGTCCGGATCAAAGATGTAACCTCTCTCCATTATTGGGAAATCTGAAATCCGAGTGAAGGATGCGACGGGAGCCCCTCTTCTCTCAGCACCATACACCGGCGAGTCTTGCACATTCAATCCTTCGATGAAAGCAGCACTTCCTAGAACCCTGCTCGCAGTTTTAGCGCCTTGACCTCCCCGGCCATGAAATCTGAGTCGGAGGATCATTCACTGTTCGACGCTCCATAGTAAATGAAAGCGAAAGTGGTCTATAAGAACGGGCGACGATTATCATTTCTGATAAGAACTGATTGCGAAATCGACGTCGGTTTGTATGAATAAGGCTTCTTCAAAGTACCTGAAAGTCCTGTTTGCTTTTGCCAAAATCAATATTGAGAATCGTGTTCTGAGCTTTTATTGAGTCACAAAGTAATGTGCAATCACTGGTAGTTCTTGAAATCCAAATACTGGAAAAGCTTCTACCTATCTCTCTAACGGCACACAGGTATTGATCAAATTGAAGCTCATCTCTGCAATTGCTGATGATCTTGGAGTATCTCGCGAGTATTTGCATTCCTATGGGAACTACAAGGCAAAGATAGCACTCGATGCTCTGCATGACACGAAAATCGAAAGAAAACGTTCCAAATTGATACTTGTAACATCGATCACACCTACTCCAAACGGAGAAGGAAAGACTGTCACTGCCATCGGCCTATCCTCCGCCATCAATCGTTTAGGTCACAGTTCTGTAGTCTGCACAAGACAGCCTTCGCTTGGTCCGTTGTTTGGGATAAAGGGAGGCGCGGCGGGAGGAGGAAGAGCCACAGTTGAACCAATGCAAGAGATCAACATGCGGTTCACGGGAGACATAGATGCAGTTGCGTCGGCGCATAATCTTCTCTCTGCAATGACCGACAATCACATCTATCATGGCAATGAACTGAATATAGACCCGCATACAGTAACATGGAAAAGAACGGTGGACATGAATGACCGCGCGCTGCGGCATGTTGTGGTTGGACTGGACGGAAAGAGAAGCCTCCAAAGAGACGAGTCATTTGTGATTACAGCCGCGTCTGAGGTCATGGAGATACTCTCACTTGCAAGAGATTACGCAGACTTGAAAGCTCGACTCGGCGAGATACTGGTTGGATTTGACAGCAAGGGCTCTCCTGTCCGAGCCAGAGATCTGAAAGCATCAGGTGCAATGTCAGCAATTTTGAGAGACGCAATGGAACCCAATCTGGTTCAGACTCAAGACGAGACTCCAGCCCTAGTGCACTGCGGACCATTTGGTAACATCGCGACTGGAACTTCTAGCCTTGTCTCAATCGCTTTAGGCACGTCCCTTTCTGATTACTGTGTTGTCGAAGCTGGATTTGGAAGCGATCTCGGTGCGGAGAAATTCATAGACATTATTGCTCCGTTAGGTCAATTGGTCGTCGATGCTGCGGTGATTGTTGTCTCGGTGAAGGCATTAAAGTACCACGGAAGTCAGAAATCCGAGAGTCCAGAGATCCGTGGATATGTGGATCAGATCCTGGCGTCTTTGTCTGAAAGAGATCTAATGTCGGCGGGCATTGCCAACATGCAAAAGCACATCGAGAATGTGAGGTCGCTTGGAATCGAACCAGTAGTCGCAATCAACAGATTTTCAACCGATACCGATGAGGAAATCAAGGCTGTTATTCAAGCGTGCAAAGAACTGGGTGTTGCGTACGCGGTATCCGATGTTTTCAACAAAGGAGCAGAAGGTGGACTGGAACTAGCGCAACGCGTCATTGAAGCATCAGAGGGGCATCACATCAACCGACCAGTATACGAGCTCGTTGATACAATTGAAGAGAAAATAGAGAAAGTGGTCAAAAGAGTCTACGGAGGAGAGAAGGTAATTTATGAGAGTTCTGCCATGTACGACCTATTACGAGCAAACGAGCTTGGGTTGGCTCATTCACCAGTGTGCATTGCAAAAACTGCCCTTTCATTATCGGATGATCCGAAAAAGCTAGGGCGACCCCAGTCTTTCTCTGTTACAGTCAGTCAAATCGGCGTTTCTGCCGGAGCTGGTTTTTCTGTTCCATACATGGGTGACATAATGACCATGCCCGGCTTACCAAAGCACCCTGCAGCCGAAAAGATGCACGTTACAGACCAAGGGGAAATCGTGGGAATATTCTAGCCACATCGACCTAACTCGTTATCTACCGCAGCATTCGCCCATCGGATCACTCTGTTTCATCTACATACCAGTCTGATTCTTCTCGACGATCGTCGTGATGTCGAACAAGAGAGGGGTTAGACTGTGTCTATCCATCCATCACGAATGAAAGCATGTTTACTCGACAAACAACGAGAATGGAAGAGGGGGGGCCCTAGAGGGGGTCATACTAACTGACTATCACAAAGGAGTGAAAGCACGAATGTGTGTGGTCAGATTGAATATCATCGTTCGCATTCTAGCGAGCATCATGGCCGCTTTATATAGAGAAAATTTTTCTCAATTCCTCACAGGCGCGATCTTTTTCACGGCAGAGCTTGAATCTAGCCCTGAAAGACCAACACAACGTGTTTCAAGCTCTCCTTAGCTTGCCACACATCCTATTCGATTATTTCGTTTGTCAAGCGGAACCTAGAATCGCATGGAATCGATAAGAGCCTGAAAGGCAAATAGAGACAATTAGAACGAAAAAAGCATTAGATTGCAACGAAGATAAGACCAATGGTGATGATCACGATTCCCAGCAACGTC
>JAKAPU010000195.1 GCA_021806865.1 archaeon | reverse complement strand
ATCATACCTCGATACTGAAGTTCATCGAGCAACGATATGCACTAGCTCATTTGAGCTCAAGAGACGCAGCTGCGAATGACATGTCGGAAGCGTTTGATTTCACGCAACCTGCCCAAACGTTTCATGCAATCTGAGTAGAGTTTTTCTTCGGAACGTTTTAGAGAAAGATTTCATCCTTTATGTTTGCATGGCAAACATCAGTGTAAGCGTGCTGAATCAGAGCACAGTACTGACCGATACACAGGTGCAGTCGGCTATATCAGCTCTACAAACTCAGGTGCACAGGGATTTCGCCCCAGTCTACGGCACTGATGCAGATCTTATTTTTGCGCCTAAAAAATCCACTCCCAGTTCAGACTCCTAGATGCTGGCTATCTTCGATGACACGGATCAGGCCGGGGCGTTGGGCTACCACGATCTCACCGTGAATGGTATGCCACTCGCCAAGGTGTTCGCAGAGAGTGATATCAAGAACGGACTCAGCTGGACTGTGACCGCGAGTCATGAGCTACTTGAGATGCTTGGAGATCCAGACATCGACCTTACGGTGTTTGTCCAGAGCAGCAATACTAGTGGAGTACTCTACACATACGAGGTCTGTGATGCGTGTGAAAGCGATTCTTTTGGCTATGATGTGAATGGTATCTTGGTTTCTGATTTTGTGTTTCCTGCATGGTTCGAATCATTCCGTGGGCCAGGCAGCGTCCAGTTCGACCAACAAAACAGGATTTCAAAGCCATTTGAGATACTCCAGGATGGCTACATCGGAACGTTTAATGTCGCAGCAGGAAGTGGATGGCAGCAGACGACTCTGAAAGGCGTTTCGAAGATTCGTGTGGACAGCCGGCATGAAAGGAGAAAAAAGCCAAGGACATGTGGAAGAGGAGTGTAATGTAGAATCGTTGAAATGTACAAACTGTGTAGGACTATAGTTTAGAGCACACCTAGTTTGTATTTGTCTTCGAGTTTCTGCATCAAGCTAGGGTTGATTGGTGGCATTGGTGGAACGATGAAGAAACGCCCCACTTCCCAATCAGAGGCATAGAACATGAAATAGTAGATCACGTGGCTCAAATGGGGTTCGTCCAGCCCTCCAAGCCTAACTCCGAGTTCACGCATCCTTTGAAACATTTTTGCAAACATGTGTGGGTACTGCCTTTGCATCCTATCAAACATAAGGACGAGTGGGTCGTTATAGTCTCCCCACATCCTGTAATAGCCCGAGGCTAGCTTGTTAATCACTTCGTTTGCTGCCATTGTTGGGAATGGCGATCTGTGGTTTGCCCACCAGGCCGTCGGCCAACCCTCGCTCACGCACTCTCCAGTGAACAGGTTGCAAAGTTCATGGGCAAGTATACCGAAGCAGTAAGCATTTGAGGCCCATTCTCCTGCGCAGTAGCTTAAAGCTCCGCCAGCCGCTGCACCAGAGATACTCCCAGTGCAAGAAACACTGGATCTGACAATGACTTGCACTGGGAGTCTTGGGAGATCACCAAGCCTAAACAAGTCTTTCCCATACACATCATATGCCTTTTCCAGAAAAGGCACGCCGTACTTTTTGACCCAATCAGAGTTGTTGATAGAATCTATTCCCGATTCAGCGTACCAAATGAAATGTGCTGTACGCCCTAGTTCATGAGAAATGGATGATCGCCGCTAGGCTACCTCCTTCAGCACACGCAAAAAGTTTTGCTTTGCTAGTTTTTCGATATCTGCATCTCGAAACCCGCGCCTCCTAAGGCCGCGGACGACGTTCTGAGATTTGCTATGATCCTCGAGTCCTTTGACCGCGACAGATGAGCCAATGTCGTGTATATAGTCGCAGTAGTCAAACCCGATGCCAACATGGTTTAATCCAGCTACTCTGATGGCGTGCTCGATGTGATCCAAGTAGACATCTAGCGTTGGCATTGATTTTTTGTAATTCACACAAAATATTCCTGCCACGCCGTCATTCTTTGCTATCATTTTAAGGTGCTCGTCGCTCAAAGGACGGAGCGTTCCCTTGTTTGCAGTGGTGGATCCGTGCGAGACAATTATCGGATCTTTGGACAGCTCCAAGATGTCTGATAGGCCATTGGGAGTGATGTGCGCTCCATCAAGAATTATCCCGAGCTTATTGCACTCTTCCACCACGGACTTTCCAAGTTCGCTCAAGCCGCTCCCGCCATTCCTTCGATTCACCTCCCCGTAGCCATCAGCAAGCTGGTTTCGCTCGTTCCATACAAACCCAAATGATCTGAGCCCCAATCGATGGAAATCTCTCAGTACAGCAAGGCTTTCTTCGATCAGCTCTCCACCCTCAACTCCAAGAATCATTCCTATCTTTTTACCGTCGTAGACTATCTTTTCAAATTCCTTTCCAGTCGTCGCAAGAGCAAAATTTTCTGTTAGCGTCAAATCTTCATAGAGTGAGTCAATGATCTCGAGTCCTCTCCTCAGAGCGCGGTGAGGTTTGTACTCTGATTCGACCCAGATGATTGAGTTGAATCCAGCAATACCTCCACTTTTGAGTTTGTGAAAGTGCTGGTCGTCCAGCACCGATCTCTTGGCATATTTCTTATCCCGCCTCCTTTTGTTCACATCCCATGGGATATCTGCATGCATGTCCACGATAGAAATTGCCGAATTTTGGATTGGTGGCATGTTGTACTCTGAAAAGTAGAATCATCTAAAAAATTATTACTTGCGTTTACTAGATGATATAACAGAAAAGTCATTGCGCAGGTACCTCGTACGGCTTGAGAACTTGAGGCGATACTTGCCAAAGGAAGGTCTTCAGCTGATAATAGAATTCAGGAAGAAGACTGACCCTTTCAACTGTGTCGTGAAAAATCTCCGTATCACCAATGTCGCGATAGAATTTGATTTGTACGCTTCTGATCAGGCTTCGAAGAACTCCGCGATAAGGGCGTTAATAGGTGAGTATGGAAAGCTCTTGGACGAGCGCGACCTAGGGGATCAAACGTCAACCGTGGTTGAAGATAAGGGAAAGGTGGTTAACGAATCAATCAGGTTGTTCAACGAGCAGAGGTATTGGGAGTGCCACGAGACCCTGGAACAAATCTGGAGAAAGGAGACAAAAACAGAAGAAAAGGCAGTGCAACAGGGAATGATTCTCGCAGCTTCTGCCCTAGTTCATGCACAGAAAAACGAGGATGATGTTTGCCTTGGGATGATACCAAGAGCTCTAGAAAAGCTTGGTAAGTGGAGTGAGCCTTCGTATTATTCGTTGGATGTGAAAGAACTCAAAGACATGTTGAGTCGAATGCAGGAGACGAAGCGTATTGAGTACGTAAGACTTTCTGTCGGCTCATCTTCGCCAAGAGTCGACATCACTTAGTTGGCTGTTTTCGCGAGTTAGAGGAAACACTCAACTCTATTTCTTCATGCACGCAATGTCCGCTTCTTAGGATCTTCCTCTGGCAAGAGAAGCTACTAGTAGTGCCAATGATCCCAATAGTCCTATCTTTCCATCGAACGTGGTGAAGTAATACGACGAGACCGCAACACCTGTGATCCCAAGGCCCGTTAGTACTCCCCAAACATATCCGGAGCTCTTTGGTTTTGGTGGGTTTGTCCTAAGTCCCAGTGGGTCGTAGTTTAGCTCCAATAATCCTTTGAGCATTGGCGCCACCTCAATTGTCGCATCCAAAGCTTTAACGAATCTGGATAAAATCTGCTTCACTTCTTCCCTGTATGCCTCGTCGACAAGTCCCTCGCTTTCCATCAGGCTACCCAGGATCTTCACGAAGCGAAAGCTTGGATCGAGCGTCAGGCATACACCCTCAAGAATAGAAAGCATTCGCATGTAGAGAACGAGGTTCTTCGGGAGTTTGAATGGGAACTGGTAGATTGTCCTGTTTGCTACCTCCATAAGCGCCTTGACCTCCGTCTCTTCCACCTTCTGCCCGTGCATGTCTGCTAGTGCCAACTCAACTCCACGCCTGATTACATAGCGGTTGGTGTCTGGCTGTAATAGGCCGAGGTCAACCATCACGTCGACCACCTTTGCTGAATCGTAATCTACCAAAGCTGTGTAAAACCTGATTAGTTTCATACGCGTCTCTTGGTTAAGGGTACCAGTCATCCCAAAATCATAGAGGATTATCTTGGTTGAAGTCTTTCCATCGGTTAGAGCAGTTGTGGCGATTGAGATATTCCCAGGATGCGGATCTGCGTGAAAGAGATCCTGGCTCAGTAGCATCTTAAAGAAGATTTTTGCTATGCGTCTTGCAAGTTTCTTTCTGTCGACTCCTGTCTCATCAAGGCGCTTTACATCGGAGACTTTTATCCCGTCAATGTAATCTAAAACGAGAACCTGCTTAGTAGATACTTCAGGATAAATGCCCGGGATCAGTATGTCTTTTTCCGAACGCAGGTTTTTCTTTATCTTCAAGAGGCTGGCTGCTTCGAATTTGTAGTCCATCTCTTCCTTGATTGTATCCGAAAACTGGTCGATAACAGATTTCGCAGAGAATTCAAGCGCTCGATCTATGAACCTACCCACCAGAGGGACGAGACGCTTGAGAACCTTCGTGTCAACAGCCATCTTCTCCCGTATCCCAGGCCTGTTTACCTTGACGACGACGCTCTTCTCTTGGTAGACTGCCCTGTACACCTGTCCTAGACTTGCACCGGTGACTGCGAATTCGTCAAAGGACTCGAAGACATCTGAGATGGGCTTGCCAAGCTCCTGCTCAATAATTGGTTTAACTTCGCCAAATGGAGCCGGAGGAACCTCGTCTTGTAGCTTCGCAAATTCGTTGATGTATGGTTGTGGAAGAATGTCTGGCCTCACCGACAGTAGCTGCCCGAGTTTGATATATGCCGGGCCTAGTTGTATGAACGCGTCCACAGCTTTGATGGCGTGTCTTCGATACTTCTCCGGATTGAGTAACTTGCCCTCGGCTTTGCGTATCTCTCTCCTATCTCGCCTGTAATTGATTCCTACTGGCAAGAGTTTGAAAGCAACTTTCACGAACCTCTTTGTTTCCGGTTTAATGATTGGCATGAAATTTCTACCAGCATCATCCAAAGATCAAGTGTTTCAGGAAGCGAAACAA
>JAKAPU010000194.1 GCA_021806865.1 archaeon | reverse complement strand
ACGGGATACGATTGACCGGAGGTCACACTGAGCACGCCGCTTTGGACAACGAAATTGAAGCCCGCGGGAGAAGTTGAGATAACGGAAGGTACATCACCATTTGGTCCGAACACGGTAAGGCTCACGGCCTCGGATGCGCTCACTACCTGGGAACCTGTAGAGATGATGAGCGTTCTCGCTCCATCTCCCTCGAGAGTTATCGACAGCGGAACAGCCACCGTACCGCTATTCAACACACTTATTTCGAAATATGCAGAGCCGCCACCTGAGGAAAGCATGCTTGAGGTCACTGTAAGGCTTGCTTCTGTGCGGCCGGTATTCATGTATCCTGCAGCTATAGAATAGGCAAGTGCGGCCGCCGTGATCGTGATAGTCATGAGAACAATCGTGGTGACGACGTTTGAAACAGCCTTTGTTGTCTTGATTTTCAGCTTCTCATCACTCCATTGGAAATTCTAGCCAACTTTCTCGGACAGAAGTAGCAGACATAGGTTCGCAGATCAACAAATTGGACATGACAAGTACACTTGAAAGAAGTTCTATGACAGAGGCCTCCTCCTTCTTCTCCATGCCATAATTGCGTACAATCCACCAGCAGCAAGCATCACCATTGCGGCGATGAATATGATCAGCCGAGAATAATCCACGACCCACACTGCCGTAAGTTTCGTGGGTGAATCAACCGTCATGAAGTAAGGATTTGATGCCTTCGTGACAGAACCGGTCGGTGTCCTCCAGCCTGAAAACACCTTGTAGACGAGGAATCCTGAAGACACTGTAGTCGTGTCGAGCTTCAGCTCCGCAACAGAGCCCGCTTTGAAATAGCCAGAGCCGTTGATGACCTGTCCGTAACTCGTGTTTGCAGAAACCATGTATTCCGTCATGTATTCGGCGGTTACGTTCGAACCAGCGGAGACAAACCTAGTGGCGGCATCTACCCCGTCTGACCAGCCCGTCAAGACATAGAGCGCACCTTGCTCCGATCCCAGCACAGTCACCGGGGTCGACACTGTGAGGCCACGTGGCGCAACAAGAGTAAATGTACCTGACTCAGTCTTGTTGATCAACGGGTAGCTGTTCGACTCGTAGTAGGAAACGGACATGTTGACCACGGGCATCGGAAGATTTGTCCCCAACGTGGTCAGAAAGCTGTTCTTCGTGTAGTAAGCAAAAAGCGTCGAAGTGCTCTGAACGTAGTCCGTCGTCGAGTTTCCAAAGCTACCGAGCCAGTAGCTGAACTCGTATTGCGTTGTCCCATTGTTGGCGATGAGATATTCAGGTGCGCTGACAACTGAAGGCTCGGAGAGCCGAACCGATGAATTTGTTACGACATAGGTTTTGTTTTGCACCGACTGGATCGTGAAATTTGCGTTCGGAACGTTGCTCTGGACTGTTACTGTGAAAGGCGTGTATAGCAGCGCTGCCGAAAAGTTGGAAGCATATATCCCTTCAGACTGTGCCAAGAAAGTGGCGGAACCAAGCATGAACGAAGTGATGTTCAGCTCGGCGAACCCATCGGTAAAGTAAACAGCCTGCGCCGGAACTCCCGAATTGGACGAGGTAACTTCTGCGCTAGCTTGACTGAAGTGGATTGGCAGGCTGATATTCGACAACATTATGGGCGTGGAGATAACTTCGAGAAGCTGCGAGGGGTTTGAGTAGGAGCTCGAGGGACCATATGCCCTGATCGTGAAAGGCTGCTGGGAGGTGACGCAGTTGAGAGTGATGGTTACGGGAAGATAGCCTTGCTCCTGAAACGTTATCGTTGCACTCCCAACCTTTGAGGCCTGAACATAGAATATTTCGTAGTACTCGCTTTGGATTGGTGAGCCGACTACTGATGCGACGGACGGATCGCTACTAGTGCTAGAAAGTTGTTGAAAGCCAGAGGTCGTGGGAATGCCGTTGTCTGTTGGATAGATAATTACTGGCAATGTCGATCCTACGGAAACATTCGAAATATAGGAAGCTTGTAGAGAGTACACCCCATTGCCTGCGGTTGGCTCCTCTGAAGGGTTGAGGACATTGACGAATGATTGGTTCCCTGGAGAGAAGTAGTCACCCGACGCGCTTATTGCCCACGTACCGTTGCTCGGGAGATCCATGTACTCGATAGAGTAAGAGCCTCCATGGAAAGATCCTGATTCCATCAAAGGTGCCTTCGAGATGTTGCCTCCTAACAGAGATGAAGAGAGCTCAAAGGAAAGCGAGCTTGCGAAGGGATTGCCGTCCGCACTCTCAGATTCGATTATCAAGGGCACTTGCTCTCCCTCTACTGCTATAGGGAGAGTCTCGATGTTCAGTGTGTATGGAGAGACGCTAACCGGGCTGGCGACCTCAACAGATACCGAAGACGGAAGTAAGCCCTGACCGCCTGCGTATATCCTGACGCTTCCCGCGTTTGTTGCATTCGCGTAAAAGACACCCTGACCGTCAACAAGATTCACTTCGGAGCTAGTCGGATTCAGGATTCCGCGTGAAGATGACGAGATAAAGACTGTCGCGTTCAGGTCAAGTGGGGCTCCCGTGGAGCTCTGAGCTTGGACGAGGAAAGGGTAGAGGTGATTGTCGGATGCAATTGCGGGAGGCGGATATATCGTCAGAGTGGCGGAAGGAGAGGTGGAGTATGCGCTAAGAGGCACCTCGGGTAAGATCAACGCAGGTAGAAGAAGCATGCACACGATCCCAAGTTTGAATGCCCTAGTGGAGTTCATCTATCGATTTCGTAACGAATGAAGTCGCGCCAACTTAAAACGACAAAAATTGCGATAGATTTGCATCTACCAAAAATGCTGACATCCAGCCTCACTCAGAACGTGATGCGGGAGTAGACGAACAAATTCTTTCCAATGACTGCGGCAGGATCCAGTCCGGGAATTTTGTGAGAGTACGAGACAATCAGGCATCCAGGTTTGAGCGCTCTCATTCGGTCTCTGAATTCCTGCCTCTTCAATATCCAAGGCGACAAGAACATGTACAGCACATCTGCATCAGAGAAATATAGCTTGAGCAGATCGCCTTTGACGAGCATTACGCGAGCGCCGTATCCAAGCTTCCGAATCCGTCGTCTTCCTATTGCATACTTTATCCAATCAGCTTCGATGCCAGTGCAGATTGCGTTAGGAAGTCTTTCTGCGATATCCATCAGGACACCGCCGAATCCAGAACCCAAATCGTAGAAGACGAATCTTTCTCCCGATTGAAATCTCTGTTCAAGCAACCCCATCAACTGCTTGCGAATGGACCTATTGGTTGGCTCGTATCCCGCGCCCCATATCCATCCAAGAGCAAAGAACACCAGCAGAAAAAGAGCGATAGAGAGTAACAGCATTCCAAATACAGATCGTGAATGAAAAAGAAAAAAGAGTAGGAGGGATGGAAGAGAAGGAATTTCAGATCCCATCCCTATTTGTCTTGGCTTCTCCCGTCCTATTGGACCGTGATTGTTTCGGTTATGGTGTAGGTTGCTCCATTAGATCCGGTCACTAGAACCGTGATCACATGGGACTCCCCTATCGACCACCCCCCTTCCGAGAATGTTGCTGATGCTGAAGAGCCGGCGGCGAGCGGTGAACTGGAACCAATGCTAGGTGACCAAGTAGGTTGCGTTGCAAGCGCTTTGCCATCGACAGAGACGCTTGAGGCGGTAATCGCAACCGATCCGCTGTTCTTGATCGTGAGTGAGACCACCGCACCTCCTGCAGAAGTGGCGTAGTTTGCCTGAGCGTTTGTCATGTATGCCACGAGGTTCGAAGATGCTGAACCTGCGTATCCTGTGTAGACGATGTATACTCCTGCTGCGGCTATGACTCCGATCCCGATGAGTATCAGGGTCGTGATGACGTTTGAGATCGCTGCTTGCTTCCGAGTCTTTCTATGCTCCAAGAGAGATTGTTTGTTAAGCATGTCCGTAAGAAAATTGCTTTACTTAAAACACGCCTCATCGCGTCTATTTAATGCCGGGGATGTGACTTTGGATTGGCCGCGAGCAAAAGAGGGGAACATCAGTCACGGCGTGTCTTGTGATAGCCTTATCAAGCACTGCACCTATATTATATTCACGATAACCGTATGGGCAACCAGACATCGTTAAAGGAATATAGGCATTCGCTGTCTGACAGGGAATCCAAAATCCTCTCGAACCTGAGCTACGAAGGCAAGTCGGTGTTTACTGTCAATGATATCAAGAGATTTGTCAAGGACCCAGAGAATATCCTGGACAGCTTGAGGCGCAAGAAATGGTTACTGAAGATAAAGAGAGGTGTTTACGCAATAGCGCCTCTCGAAGCCGGGGAGAAGGGCTCCGAAGCATACGCCCTTCACAGCTTTAGCATTGGATCGTTCTTGGTAGAACCTTATTACATTGCATACTGGAGTGCCCTAAACCACTATGGCCTCACAGATCAGACGCCTCCAGCCGTCTACATAGCGACCACAAAACCGAGGAATTCCAGAAGAATACTGAACACGCAATTCAAGTTCGTGACAATACCAAAGAGGAAATTATTTGCAGTAGAGAAGGTCGAGATAGAGAAAAGGAAGATCAACATATCGTCACGGGAAAAAACAATCGCAGACTGCCTGGATCACCCTGAACACGCCGGAGGGGTCGAAGAGGTAGCCAAAGCAATCTATTTTGCAAGCCGCAACGCGGAAATTGATTTCAATCGTCTCGTCGATTGTTCGCGAAGACTGGGTAACAGCGCAGTTCTCAAGAGACTCGGATACATAGCAGAGACACTGAACATCAAGGACCTTTCTCGTCTGCTTTCCGCTTCCAAGCTTGCAAGCGGCTATTCGGTATTCGATCCAGCCCTACCAAAGAAGGGAAGGATCAGAGAACGCTGGAAGCTTCTTGTGAACGCTTCGATAGATCCGGAAAAGTGGAGCGCATAGTGGCATGATATCCGCGCAGGAACTGAGGAGAACTGCGAGAGACCGCGGACTGGCTCTCGATCTCGTCGAGAAAGACTACGCTCTGGGCTGGCTGCTATACGGAATTGCTTTCAGTTCCATCTCGTCTAGAATAGCATTCAAGGGCGGGACTGCTCTATCAAAGATCTATTTTCCTGGCG
>JAKAPU010000193.1 GCA_021806865.1 archaeon | reverse complement strand
TTTCGAAAGTATGGTATCCGGAATCAAGGAAACCTTCCCGAAGAGGAGTAGGATCAGCCCAGATGACATGCGCTCAGTGGCAAGCTACCTTACCTCTCCATCTAAAACATCCCCGCCGCGAGGATAACTTGACAAGCTCAGAGCGAGACCAAATGCTTAATGTGACAAGAAAGTGACCCACAAACAGCGATTTCGAGCTCTCGCTTGTCAGCATTTCTTCAATCACCTGTCACCGAATGTGTCGTTCGAATGAGGCCCCAAAATTCATCCATGTATTTCACGAATCCTATTGAAGCCATCTTCCTAGGGCGATCCAGTTCTATTTTTATATTTTCTATGACTCTCCCAGGTCTTCGAGACATGACCAGCACTCGATCTGAGAGGTTCACTGCCTCCTGAATACTATGAGTAATAAGTAGGACTGTTTTTGAAGTTACGGAGAGTATCTTTAGTAACTCTTCTCCCATCGACAATCGTGTTTGTTCGTCCAAAGCACCGAAGGGCTCATCCAACAACAAGATATCGGCATTTAGACTCAGGCAACGTGCTATTGCTACCCTCTGCTTCATGCCTCCAGATAGTTGGTGGGGGTACTTGGCTTCAAAGCCACAAAGGCCAACGAGGTCTGTATATTTCTTTGCTATTTCAGAACGTTGTTTCTTGGGAATGCTATTTCTTGTTTCCAGACCCAGCTCAACATTCTTTAGCACAGTCCTCCATGGAAGAAGACCAGGTTCTTGAAATGCAATTGCGATATTATCCGGTAAAGGACCCGTGACTTGTTTTCCATCGACCTCAATGTTTCCTGATGTGGGAAAAGACAAACCCGCGATCATAGAAAGCATAGTTGACTTACCACATCCACTCGGTCCAATTATAGTCAAGAACTCTCCTCGCTTAACATCAAAACTAATACCAGAGATCGCTTCTACGCTGCCATTTTTTGTCTTATACACCTTAGAAACGTCATTGACGCTAATCGCAGTCTCCGCCATCGGCCTACTCTCTCCAAAAGTTTAATCGCGCCTCAAGGCGTAGCAACAACAGGTTAATAGACATCATCCCAAGAGCTACCATTGCAATAACCGCATAAAGCTGAGTTGACAAAAAGGCATATGACAAATTGTCGATAAGGCTACCTACTCCGATGGCCGCCATCACAAGCTCGGACACTAGGACTCCCAAAACGGCTTGAATCAGACCTTGCCTCAAACCGGAAAATACAATCGGAACCATCGACGGAAGCATGATCTTCGAGTAACGTTGAGTAGTGTTCATCCCCAGTGATTCTGACACCGTTACAAGGTGTTTATCAACATCTCGGACTCCAGTAATGGTGTTAAGCAATATCACAAAAAATGCGCTCATTGTTGCATATACGATAACCGCACTTGCTCCTAATCCGAATAGAAGCATGAAAACTGGAAATATTGCTATTTTTGGGATTGAGTAGCCCCATACAATGAATGGTTGTACGACCTTGTACACGTAGTCATTCTGTCCGAGAAGGAATCCTATTGTTATCCCAAGAATGGCTGCAAGAATATAGGCGGCAACAACTTCATCAATCGTGGTTTCAAAATATGGAATGAAATGCGGGAGCGCAGGTAGCCATGAACCAGAGAGAATATTAGAGGGAGCTGCCAAGAAGAGGTTACTTATTAGATTTAGGGATCTTAACAGTTGCCAGCCCAAAAGGAAGAGAAATATGATGATGGCTTGTAACGTTGCTACTTTGGCTCTATTTTCCAATATCAGTCATCCTGAACCTACTTGCTTTTGCTTCGACGTAAGAGAGTAACAAGTTTCCAAGAGTAGCAATCCCGACCACGATGAAAACAAGAGCAAAGACATCGTTCGTTCTGAACAGATCGAAAGAGTCCGATATTAGATGACCAAGCCCCACGGTCGAGGCAATCATCTCGCCAGCAGTGATCCCGATGAGTGACATGCTGAGCCCAAGTCTCAAGCCTGTCGCAATAGATGGTAGCGCAGATGGTATCAATATCTTACGAATCATCTCTATTCTGCTGAAGCCTAACGAAGTCCCGAGCCGAATAAACTCTTTCGGAACCTGCTTGGTTCCTGCGGCAGAATTTGCAATAACAGGAAAGAATCCTACTAAGATTCCCTGTGCCACCTTGGATGCGATACCAAGACCAAGAAGGAGGTAAGCAATTGGATAAAGAACAACTGTTGGAATAGAAAAAAAAGCGATGATCAATGGTTCCAGTGTTAGTCCCAAGAACTTGTTCATTCCAATAGCGAGACCGATAGAAACCCCCATCACGGCAACTATCGCGTAGGCAAAGAATAACTCAAGCAAGGTTGCGTAGAAATTCGCATAGAAATTCGAGATATCTCCATGATTCGATAGGAGAAGCCAAATATGAGTGGCTGCACCAATCGGGCTCGAAAGCGACGATGTCTCAATTAAACCGAAATCTGCGAGAAGCTGCCAAATCAAGATAGCCGTTACGACAATTAGAAGACGAGAGATGTTAGCGTTAGGTTTTGGCATTGACCGAATGCCCTGAGAAATAGACCTGTATCTAAATGTTTTAAGGTCCTCCTATTTTCTTATTATGTCGAACAATCCAAGAGAAAAACAAGGTGATGAAATCATAACTTAGGCTGAATTGCAGGTTCGAGTTGAAGCGAGAATTGTAGGGTCTGGTTAATGATATCAATCTTCACATCGACATCCAAACAACTCTTTAACCCAGAATGGATAAACTCCTTCAAGAAAAGTGACCACTTCGGACCCAAATCGTGTCTGAGGATAAATTTCTCAGATCCACTCTTTACGCATGACTCATACTCATACCATTTCTCGTATCTGGACAGTACCTGTTTAAGGTAGAATTTTGACACGGTGTCCATATTCACCGGTCTGCTTACTAACTCAAAAAGCATACTCGGTAATTTCTTCCCACTCCTTTCTGCTATCTTCTGCAAATTCTCCTCCGATGATTCCTGAATTACAAGAAAGAATATCTGGCGACTAATCTGCAGTATATTGTATCTGTCTACGAATCTGTTAAAGTCAGTCCACTTCCTAAGCACTTGACTGGCAATAACGTTAACGCTTACCCCAGTCCTGTCCGCTTCTTCACGAAGGGCTGCGTCGATGTCATCATCTACTCTAAGGGTCCTAATTACACTGCGCCTACGATCTGAGATTAGTCCTTCTTCCATAGCAAGCTATGCCTTTGAACTACTGTATACTTCAAAATACAGAGTATACCTCCAAGATAAATGCATGATGGTTAAAACCACATCGAAAATGAACATCCGGAGGTCTGTATGTCTGAAGTTTCATACCAACATCTGTTCAGAAAGCCATTACAGTGTTTGACAAATGTTGCAAAATGAGTCTACAGTCACCCGAGTTGTTCTAGCTTCGTCTTTCGGCTCACTTATGGAATGGTACGATTTTGTCCTAGGAAATTTCTGCGCTGCCCTGGTGTGGCCTATAGTCTTTTTTCCAAGGGTCAATCCTATGGCGGCTTTTGCACTTTCTGTATCTGTATTTGCATCCTCCTTTTTTATGAGGCCGGTAGGCTCATTCATTTTCGGTCATTTTGGCGACAAGAGAGGGAGAAAAAAAGTCCTTGTTTGGACTCTTATGACAATGGGCATTGGATCGATCGGAATTGCTCTGACACCCCCGTACGCTGAGATAGGTATTCTAGGAGCCGTTTTGATCCTTGTATTCAGATTGTTGCAGGGAGTCGGTGTCGGAGGCGAATGGGGAGGAGCTGCCAGCTGGCTTGTTGAGTACGTCTCAAGTTCCAAAATGCGTGGATTTCTCACTGGCCTGATCAACGTTGTAGCAATTATTGGATCAGCCCTTTCAGCACTAGGCTTCGCGCTCTTGAGCGGTCTTTTGACTAAACAATCTTTTCTCAATTGGGGCTGGAGGATTCCCTATTTTATTGGCACGGCTGTTTTGGTGATAGGCATCCTGATAAGGTATAGAACAGCAGATAGTCCTATATTTATAGCGGCGCAAGAAAAAAAGGCAACCGTTAGATTGCCCGGATTCCAAGTAATCAAAGAACAGTGGAGAAAGATACTATTACTCTCTCCAGGATTTTTCTACGTCGGCACCATCACATTGACCTTTCAAGTGTTCGGTCTCGGATATATTGCAAAGTTGGGAGTAAGTCACTCTTTTGGTGCTTTTGCGATTTCTGCTGGTTCAATGGTGGCCGTACCTGTTATGCTAATGTCAGGATATTTGACTGACAAGATAGGAAGAAAAACGGTAATTGTCGTTGGAATCATACTTGCAGTTGGATCTATAATCGCTTTCTTCCCACTCGTCGATACGCTGAATTCAACAGCAATAGTGTTCGCCTTTATTTTGACGCAATCTTGCGGGAATTTTGGATACGCCGCTCTGCCCGCGTTATTCACTGAGCAATTCCCCACCAAATATAGATATTCTGGTTCGGGATTATCTGGTCAATTAGGAACAGTTTTCAGCGGTATTGTGCTCGGAATGATTCTACCACTGATAGTTGTCATGGCTCGCGGTCTTCAAAACGCGGTTCCTTACATCATTATGACGAGTATTGTAGTGTGCTTGATATCATTGAGTGCTTCCTTTTTTGTCAGGGAGACGCGCGGGGTAGTTCTCGAAAATAGTCTTTAATTCATGTTGTGCTGAACCATGTCGAAGATAAAAATCATTCAATCTGATGTATTGATCGTTGGAGGTGGGATTGCTGGCTGCTTCGCAGCCATTCGAGCCAAGGAGCTTGGGGCCGAGGTCACTGTCGTCGATAAGGCAGACACGCGTAGTAGCGGTGGAGCTTGGGGAGGTGTTGATGATGTGTTGGCGTATGTCCCTGAAATCCATGTACCGTTGGGCGTCTCGATCGAGAGAATGGTCGATGAACAGATAGCTGGTGTAGACGGCTTTGCTAGCAGGCGACTTCAAACAGTAATAGCCACCAACAGTGCCGCTCGGCTCGAGGATTTCGAGAGATTTGGAGTTAGAGTGAGAGATGAGAACGGAAAAATCAGGCCCGTAAAAAAGGAAGAGAAAAAAGCCCCGTTTTGGATAGATCGGAA
>JAKAPU010000192.1 GCA_021806865.1 archaeon | reverse complement strand
ACGCAAACTCTCTCTGGTATCCCGTCACGGTAAATACTAGGTCGGGACACAGTGATCGAAGTAGATCGAAACTAACGGAATTGTAGCTTCCGACCTTCCTCTTCTTCATCGCCTCGTCAGGCCTTGCGCAAAAGCCACTTACTCCAACAATATTCTCACCAAGACCTAGCATGAATAATGTTTCAGTGACCGCAGGACTGAAACTGATTATCCTTTTGGGATTATTCGGTACCTCCACATTTTTACCAAGAATCTTGTTGAACAGTCTCGCCATGAAAGTATTCACATATTCATTAATTAGGCGCGTTCATTTCTCTGCGAAGGATTCCAGCCTCCTGAGGAGGTTTGCTTTCACCGAAGGCCATTCATCAGTTATGATAGAGTACATCATCGTATGTCTGTACGTCCCATCTCGGCGTATCCTGTGGTTTCTGAGCATTCCCTCAAACTTGGCACCTAGTTTCAAGATTGCTCTTTGTGAATGAAGATTGTTGTTGTCTGTCTTTAGGTAGGCTCGAATCGCGCCCCAATCCTCGAAGGCGTGTCTCAAGAGCAACAACTTGCACTCTGGATTGACAGCAGTGCCCCAAACACTAGGGGAGTACCACGTCCATCCAATCTCTACACCTTTCTGTGAAGACATCACATCCATGTACCTAGTGCTCCCTACGATCCTGTTCGTCGACTTGTCCCTGACTACAAACGCATACGCTAGGCCCTTGTTCTGCTCTTTGAGAGCCATCTTGATGAAAGTATTCATCGCTTCTTTCGTGGAAAGATCCATCGACATCCATGCCCAGTCAAATCCCTTCCCTGCTTCAAAGAGCTCGTCTGAGTGATCGTTGCTCAGAGGTTCGAGACAAACAAGCTTTCCTTCCAAGACACAGGGGCCGAGAGGTGCGCTTTGCATTGCATTACACGCTTTTGAAATCGTTCTCATTATCATTGCTTGTATTAATATAATTGTAATGCGCAAATTGAATGAGAGAGCCACATGAGACTAGTGTATGGTGAAGGTGCCATTGTCGCGATTCTTGCGCCGGTCGTTGTTTATCTCGTCGGAATCATAAGTGTAACACAGATGCTGTTCTTGTCCATTGTCCTCTTTGGATTATGGACAATAGCTTCAGCGATCCTTTTCGCCAGCGGAAGAGAGAAACTTTACTACTTTGCGTGGGGGCTAGTAATTGCTTCTGTGTCAACTGCCTTTGTGATTCAGCTTGCTTATTCTGCAGCGCTGGTTCTGATCTCGATAATAGCAGTAATCATTTACTCTGCTTCCCAAAGAAAATGAACTTACTCTAGGGCGATCGAGCTAATCGAATATAATTCATTTTGGGATCAGTAAGTTAAAGCGAAATTTCGAGCAGCACGAATCAAATTATGAAGTTGTCTGATAGACATACAGTCGAATAAGAAATTGATCATACGAATATCATCACTAATGGCAGTCATGTTGTTCTTTTACGGCATATACCGGCTATGTAGTCTAGTTATCCAGAATGTTCGGGTTGGTGGCCTTTTTGTTTCACTCGATCTGGCATCCAGATCTTACATACGGTGAGAATTAGGCTTCTATGGCAAGACTCGCATTATCTACACGAAGCACATTCATACACGGACATTCGACAATGGCCGAATCGCTTTTGACAAACACCTTGATGGTTAAATATCCAATCCATACATGCCTGTCAAGATCCGACTTGCGAAGCATAAAGGAACGGATACAGAAAGTCAAGATCAAGCACAGAAAGGAGCGCCAGGTCTACAACGGATTTGACCCAGAGTTCTACGGCTTTCTCTAGCCAGATTGAGCAACGGTCAAAGACTCGGCCAAAAACCCGTTAGCAATTACTGTTACGACGTATCGCCCACCTATCTGAACAGCTTGGGCTGATTGCTGGTACATGCCCGTTTGTATGATCCCTGTGTAATTGAAAGTCACGCTCGCCTGTGGTGGGAGTAAGTATCCGCCAGCCAGTATCATCTCACCCATTTCCTGTCTACTGGATATTGTGAGAGGGACCAGTGTGACATTGGGGTAAACCACGAAAATCTCTGATATTGATGCGAGAGCTGCAAGATTAGATATTCTACCGCCGGAAACGCTTGCAAGAGATGTAACCGTAACCATCCTGAACATCATCGATGAACTACCTGTATTGCTAACAGTTACGGCCACTGAAGTGGGTGTTAGTTTCACTGAGCTGATCTCAAACCTGTTGTTGTTCATAATATTCTGGAACCAGGCTTGGTCGTGAACATCCTCTCTGTATCCAACCTTGAGTGAATGAGTGGATATGGATTGGGCGGGGATCGTATAAGCGCGTGCTGACGGGATGAAAGCAAAAGATGGACTTGCTGGAGTACCCAAGAGAAGCACTGTAGGCGTCAAATCTAACACCGCTGCCGACGTTTGCCCATCAGTAATTGTGATTCCACCGACTATTGGGACATACAACATGTGCTCCTGATAGACCAAACTCGCTGTGTAATTCACTCCGTTGAAAGTGACTATTGCTGAGCTGATGTTAAACTCCATCGCGTTGAATGTACCAGATTGGATGTTGGCCGATGCAATAGTCTGCGTCGCATTGATTATTCCCATCAGGTCGATTTGCCCCTGAGAATTAATTGGATGCCAACCAGAATTGTTACCTGCGCCGCTGACATGTATCGCGAGATTGCTGTAAGTGATGTAAACAGCTGATGTGCCGTTCGGAATGGTCGGAGGATCGGTCATAAGAACCGCGAGCGTACCTCCTCCAGTGGAAGGCTGGGTCGCAGTCGAGGTTGAAGAGTAAGAAGTTAAAATAGGAGAACTCGAAACCGTAGTAAAACTAGAAGTTGAACTCGGGATAGTCGTTCTTGTGTTCAGCAGGCCAGCGCCTATAACCGAGCCTATCAGAGCAATTGCAATTATAGCCGCGGCAAGGCCGGAGACCATTACGCTTCTAGTTGAGCTCATATGGGTCAGTAGTAATGTAGAAGGTACTAGAACCAACGTATTTGAACAGTGCTGCTGCGGCAATGAGTGCCTTGTTCTATTTCTTGTACGCTTGCTGTTCAATAGAATCCCATGAAGGCACTATTCTCTATAGTAACTGCTGCTCTAGACGCTGGGAGCGATAGAATTAAAGGAGATAATCAAGAGACGACGTGAACTGGAAGGTTCGTGGCATCTTGGCTGGGGGCAGTGGTGACGCTGAGAAAAAGACAATTGCCGAATCCCAGCTGAAAGGAAACACGCTGCGCACTTACCTCTATGTTGTCACGCACAAGAAGAGCGGGGTGAGAGAGATTCAAAGAGAGCTCCACTTCTCTAGCTCATCACTGGCTCAATATCATCTCGCCAAGCTTGTGGATCTAGGTCTGCTCACGGAGAATGGTGGCGAGTATTTTTTGGCAGATCAGGTCAAGGTCGATGTTCTCAAGGATTTCTTGCAATTTGGAACACTAATCGTTCCTCGTTTCATTTTTTATGCAGTATTTTTTAGTATAATCACGGCCTTCTTGGGTTACGTGGTATCCGCGAGCGGTATTTCGAACATTTACCTTTTTTTCCTGACAATGCTAATAGTGGCATGCGTCCTATTCTGGTATGAGGCTTTTAGAGCGTGGACCAGAGGCCCTGTATAACCACGCTCTACACATTCTGTCGATATTCAAATTTCTCTTTGAAACCTTCCCTCAAGCTAGTCTCTTAGATAGTGCGACTAACGTCACAAGCTCTTCCTTATGTTCATGGCAAATACTTTCGTCGTGTACCGAAATAGAAAAACTCTGAACGATAGTGCATCAAGAAAAGTATTAGTTCGAACCTTTTTTTCTCTTATCAAGAAATTCATTTTGGCTGTATCGGAAACCGAGACACGACTTTTCGATGGCTGTAATTCGTAAACAGCGATTGCTCAAGCGTTGTTATCCTCGATGGGAGCAATATCGCTGCACCGATTTCACCATTTCAAGAAACCGTTTTGTGGCTTTCACTTGTGCAGGTTTGCAAAATGTTCCCAGTTGAAACATACATTTTGAGTGTGATTCTTTCTTGCACTTTTCAGAAAGAATGGATAGATTGTTGAGAGAGAATAGTCCTTGTATTTCCAAAGAAATTGAAAACGTGGAAAGATATTCACTGGGACGTTTCCAAGAGACTCATTTCGTGTAATCTCTTGGCATTTCTTAATCCGGAGTTAGTCAGATAAGCTAGGTGGCGGAAGCAGTCCTGCGCAGATGCACCACTTGGACACTCTTAGATAGCGACTGAGGCTCTATAGCTAGATTAAAGGGGAGTTTCGAGACGCAACCAATTTTTTCACTAGTGTCGACTTCTCGTAGTCTGATTTCGAATCCCAAGTATTTTCAGGAATTACCAAATTCGCGGAACCAATTCTCTGGCAAGCCCCGACTTTGGCATCGCTCTAGGTAGATTATGAATTAGCTAATCTCATCTAGTATATACCAGTTTAAATATTGAGAACAAGCTCAGAAATTTGACTTGCTAGAACAGAGACGGCTGCAAAAGCTCGGCTACTCGACATTGATGGTTTCACTCCCACACGACTGGGTGAGCCAGATGAACCTCAAAAGGGGCGACACCGTGAACCTTACGAGTGACGAACAGGGGAGATTGATAATTCATCCCTCGATTGAGATGCTGAAGACAAGAACTCGTTGCATTGTTCATTCAGACAAGGTGGACGAGAAACTTCTTGGTCGACTAATACTCGGCGCATACATCGCTGGTCATGAAACAATAGAGGTGCGCACGAAAAGCCCAGAGTTTTCCCCAGAGATGGTAAATGTGATTCGCAAGACCTTGAGCGAGCTCATTGGTGTTGGTATCGTAGCGCAGGACGTAAACAGGATCGTGATTCAGAGTTTCCTCGATCCTTCAAAGTTTCCAATTGATGGACTAATCTCCAGATTGCACCTTATCGTCGAATCCATGCGCGATTTGGCCGTAAAAGCGCTCGTCGAAGAAAAGCCAGAGTACGCAAAACAGGTCCTGAACATGGACGAGGAAGCAGACAAGGTGTACTTCCTTGCCACGCGGCAGTTGCTTCAGGCTGTCGAGGACAAGGCCCTTGCCGAA
>JAKAPU010000191.1 GCA_021806865.1 archaeon | reverse complement strand
GCAATGCACGCTAGACTCAGATCCTGTAATTTGGCAGGATTTTTGGACGCTGTTCTCCTTGCATGGTGTTCATTAGCTGCTGAATCTTTTTCTTCAGCTCGCCAAACCCACACATACGGGTAGCCGCTTCAATTCGTGAATCATAAAGCTCGACATTGGCTCAACCAGCTTGCGCTCGACTGAGATCTTTCGATTACCAAATCTCTCGACAAACAACTTCAGTGCAACCTTCGACTCGAGCCTTGCGAGGGGCGCGCCAAGGCACATGTGTATGCCGTGACCAAAGGCAATGTGCGGGTTAGGTTTGCGGGTTAGTCGAGCTACTCCTAGAATGCGGATAGAGTCTTAGCTATTCAGATAAGATGCTTCGGCCTGTTTTGTTTCGTCTTTCCGAGATCGGTGGTATTCTTCCGTGTCTCAGGGAAGCGATTTGATTCATGTCGGGTTGATGGAACAGCGCCCGTTCCACAGATCAATCAAGGAGGACTACATCTGGCAGCACGAGTTTGACTCCTTCCAGGAAGCAGATGAAATGATGACGTCATTCTTTCACGACTACAACTTGGAACAGACCACACTCATCACTGAATTATCTTACGCCCAGGGAGTTCGCTTCATCTTTGGGCATTGCGAGGAGTGAATGAACAGGATGAAATCCTATCTTATGGAACTGTCCAGATGAGGGGTACACTCCCAAAGTACTTCGTTCCTCCGCAAATTCGTAGTGCGATTACCTGCCGTAATCCAATAAGCACGCTTCGAAGAATCTAATCTCTGGGAACATGGACTCTCATAAGTGGTATTATGGGAATATTTTTGGATCATCTATCATTGGTTAACTTGGTTCTTCTTTCTCCTACGGATAATTCCACATCAATCATGCCTTTCCTCACAATCATATGATACAAGACGTCATTCAATTCGTCAGATTCCAAATTCAATTTCTGTATTCTTTCACTCGTCGTTGTAAAATAAGAAAGCATAGTTTCTAATTCAAAGTCATTCGATCTCTTCAAGCCATTGTAGAACCGCACATCTTCGTCATCATGGGGTTCTCTTGAGGTGTGGAACTCTGTCAACTTCTCGATTTCGAAGTCAAGTCATCAGTATATGTACTTGCTTTATTCAAACGCTTCAATCACGTCCCGTCAGAGGCACGCATCCCTGTGAACATACGCCTAGAACATGCATAGGTCAGGATGATTTTTTCATCCTTTTGTGCCAGGGACTACGGTGCATCTGACATTGTAATCTTGGAATCTGAAAGTCTCTGTCCCGTTCTGAAAGATCTGAACGTAGATGATGTCCTCCCTGGAATTTGAAATCAAGTGTACGAAACTGATCTGGGCGATACTCACGCTCGTTCCGTTGTAGTACTTCTCAACCATTTGAGAGTTGGCGGAATACTGGAATTTGGTTCCGTTCTCCAACTGAATAAATTGAGGGTCGGTCCTGATCTGCGACAATCGTGATGACAGATAGGCTGGTTCTGAGTGCGGTACTTCTCCGCAATTTTTCATCGGAGGTGTCATCGAATAGTACCAGCTTGCAATCTGTGTCCATTGCACAATAAGCAGCATTGAAATGATCACAACTGTTGCAGCAGCACCAGTAAGCGCCACGATTCCTCTGTTGCTTCCTGTCTTCATCGCCATTTCATCTCGCGTCGTCTCATCAAGGCAAAGCACCGATCTCTTTTCGGTTTTGTTTCGGTGGAAAAAGACCGTTGATTATCAGTAGGGTTCCAACAGCAAAGAAAAGAATTCCAAATGAAAGAAAGGGTTCGCCGTTTGGACACAGAGAAGTACTCAGTTTGCAAAACGTTTCCCATTCGTAGTAACGAATCATAAGGAAGACTCCTAATGCGTCGAGAAACGTACCCGAGGATATGCTCCACAGACCGTATTCTTTCAGCATGTCTAGACGGCACCAATTTCGCGAACAGGTCGTAATTACTTTTCACTGATGGATCTGGGAAAAGTATAACTCGTTCCAAACGTATTTTGCTACTTGTTTTCTTGCTGTGAAATCTCTCGAACACAAAACGCTTCTGATTTCACTTCTCGTTCTAGCACTAACGAGCACAGTTGCTGCACTGTTCTTTTTCCAAAAGTACACCTGTCATGCAACTGTCTGTGCGGGCCCCACAGGAAGTCTGATTCCCTACGCCTCACTGTATTCGGTGTCTGCCTCAATCGCGGTTGTTTTCTGGCTCGTATTCGGGTTCGCGGCAGCCATATTCTGGAGAAGTCAATACAATCGCGACATCTGGAGAAACGCAGGCTTTGACAAGAACGTCTATGACTTGATGGTGAAGATGCGAGGAGGAAATTCCCGGTTGCAACTACTGCGAAACCTAGAATCTCCCAAACAGAGAAACGAATTGTCCCAGGTCACAGGAATAGACTGGAAGGAGGTGGATAGGCAGGTGAACCTGCTCCAGTCTTATGGACTCGTTTCAGTCCTAGCGGAGACCGGATCGGTGAAGATTTACGGATTAACCGAGCAGGGTCAGTTGCTGTTGAAATTATTAGGCGAACTTAACCAGTGAGTTGAGACTCCTCGATAGTATCAAATCTACAATTTGCAGCTTTGCCAGCATCAATCCCTGTGAACTCGACTATACAATTCTCTAATTGGAAACCGCCATACAGAAACAAGGAATGTTTTTGTCTAACTAGAGTAGAAATCCATTTCCGAATGATGGAGTCCTAGCTCTGACTCTTTCATCGCGAAGTTACCAAAGAATTTTCAATAGGAAATCTTCTTCATTTCCAGGATGTTGTCTTTAGGCAAACGATAAAAGGAATGTAGCCTCCACAGAGATACTCTTGGTTATCAGTTTCAGCTTTTTCAAAGGCCCGATTTCTAGAATACTGATTGCGACTGCGATAGTTCCGGTTCCTTCGATAATATTCGAAAAATACACCTACTACCTTTACACAATTGGAAAACCAATCTTCTTCACTTACTCCGGAGACAGACTATGGTTTGACATCATCTGGTTCTGCATCGCAGGTGTAGTGTCAGCCCTAATTGTTGGAAGAAAGACAAAAGCCGCAGTACTTCCGCCTCTGATCGGATCTCTAATACTTGTAATCGTTCTCTATGTTTCTCCGCTGTGCACTGTGAAGGAATGCTACGTCAGTTCAACAGATGGTTTAGCTCCACTAAGAGATTTCTTGTTGTTTGCTTCACTGGCAGTGGTAACTGCAGCGTCATCGATGAACGGCTGGCAACAAAGCAACAAAAGATCACGTACTGATACTCTGTTTCAGTTCGCGGTTCCCACGCTCATGGGTTATGCGCTGAGCTTTTTTCCGATCATGCACATCTTCGCCGGGGTCAGCGTTCCATATCCAGGAAACTACTTTCAGTGGCTCATGTCGGCAGCACCCGCAGGTCTCGCAGGTTCCATGTGGATGCTCGACCGCAGCACAATCGCTGGCTCGGCTTCCAAACTGTTTGCCGGAATCTCCGGGGTGATACTTGCATTAGCACTTGCGATTGAGATTCCATGTGAGGATTGCAGCGGTTACCTCCTGCCAGTTTCATCGATACTGCTACTAGCCTGTGCTTTTGCGGTTCCAGCTCTGTTGCTCGAAGTCAAGAGGCGAAAGACAACAATCCCACCCAAGAGGATGGTTTCAAGGAAAGCCCCAACGATCATCACTACCACTACCATCGTTCTCACCATACTCATACTATGGAGCTTCTTCCTCGCTGCGAATTATCAAATGTCAGTTGTAAACGGATTCTCGGGAGTTTCCAATTCCTCACTCTCGCCCTTGGAAGTTGGTAGAACCTTCGTTTATTCAGGCGGCTATCTTGCGATTCCAAGGGTCGTGTCAGAATCGGTGGGTGTGAACGTGAGTTTCGGAAACACGACACTGTCCCAGAGCACGTATCCCCATGACTTTCTGGCTGCAGGAGTGGGCGACCAGTCTCCAAATTGTTGCAAGGATGGTCTGGATCTGGCGTACCGGGCTGATGTCATAGAATTCTCAAACGGCACGGAAGCGGTTCTTGCAAGAGCGTGGTGGGCATGTGACGTGAACATGGCTTGCGGTGGTTACAGCTGGGAGCATCTGCTTTACTTGGGAGCCGACAAACTTCCACTCGGGACACTTGCCAACTGGGTCGAGCTGCAAATGAACTGGACCGCTGTGGGAAATGTTCACTGGTACTACCGCGTTCACTACAACAATGGCAGTAAAACTCCCTGGGTTCTTTACAGTGCTTTCACCCCGCCCGCAATACAAAACCACTACTGGGATGCAGGTCTGTTCTACGTTGGAGAGGGCAACCATCCAGCAGATTACGCGTTCTTTTACCAGTTCGGAGTTAGCAGCGCATATCCTATCAAAGGAAATTGGAGCGTCTTCGTACAGTGCCCCAATTTTGTACTCAACAAAACAAGAGAATGCATTCCCTCAGCACGTTACATCAACGGATCGCACTCTTTCTGGAAGGTTCTCTACACCTTCGGAGAAACTTACCAGGGAATGGCGTATTCCTATCTAGGAAACGACAAAGTCGCGTTCTACTACTCGGGAAAGAGCCCGAGCGACGGGTCCCTAATTTGGTGAATGTCAATCCAGAGTCACGCGTCCTTTAAGGTCAGACTCGCTGGGTCTGTAAAATACGTGAGAACATTTTGAAAAGCCAGAGCGTTTGCTGATACAAGAAATATCTTGTTACAACATGTGATAATGGCAGAATCATCTCAGGTCAATATTGGAATGTTCTGTTTCCTAGAACACTACTTCACACACAATAGCATCAAATACATCTGGCCGGTGTTTTTCAATACTCGGAAGATGAACCAAATGGCGATGGCAGGAAAGAAGACAGCAGCAGTGGGTTTCATTCCTGTTTTGCTAATTGCTGCGATTTTTGGCGGATACGTCGCCATCGTAATTCCTAATTCCCCAACCCCATCCAGCCTTGCTAGTACTGGCTCCGGTTTGGAACTACTAGTGAATGTTAACAGCACAAGTTTGCGCGTTGGTCAAAGTCTACACATCACCGTATCGCTGTTCAACTCACTTTCTGAAACAAATGAGATTTTTATTCCAACGGGCCCGCCGTTGGGCGATTTCAAAGTGCAAGGCTTTCCCATTGCGAGATCGG
>JAKAPU010000190.1 GCA_021806865.1 archaeon | reverse complement strand
CGGGCTTGAAGAAATCCATCCGATCGATAGATGCAGTAACGGTGTTTGTCCTGCAATGTCTTTCGGCCACAGCCGCGGCGGCCGCATCGACGTATTTCATAATTGTGCCTCCGTACACGTTACCGTGGGGATTTGCATCCTGCGGCATCATAAGATAGGAAGTCACAAGAGCTGAAACTTGTACTCCCTTCTTTGGTCTGTCGGTTGCGCTACTCTCCATAATAATTCCTTGAAACAAGGAACCTAGATGGCATTTAAGAGCTCAGTTATGGTTCGTCCAGAAACTCACATGAGCAGCTTTACTATTCGTCAGATCGAACACACTACTATTAACAACAATGCGCCTGCACGTCTGGTCAACAAGGTTTCAGTTCGGGGTTGCTTCTCAGCACTTGTGTCTTACATTCCAATGTTATTCACAGATTGTATTGCTATGCCCTGATTCTTCCTCGATACGCCACCCTGATGATGATGTAGATCAAAGGAAATACGACGAAACCAAGGATCTGCAGCACTCCGAGCAGGCCGATCAAACCGCCGCTTCCTATCTCCTCAATGACTCCGATGTGGGCTGGCGTGGAAAAGGGGATGAATAGAGCGACTATTCCAAGGATTGTTGAGAGGTTGATCGCGAGCATTCTCCCCCTGTAAACAAAGTGTGCAAGTATGAAGAGAACTATTATCGCGACTAGAGTCGTCTCGACCAGTACCGGTGGGACTAGTGAATACACGTACAGCAAGTAGCCGCCGACCGAGAGCGAAACGGCAGAAGCAACAAGCAGCAGGCTCAGTATGTATATGATTTTCAATGTTGACCGAATCCAGTCGTTCGAGTATACTAATCTATTGCGAGCGTAGTGCTTCGACCGCAGAAAGCCTCGAAGCCCTCCAAGCGGGAAGGAGTCCAGCTATTGCTCCGACAACAGCCGCAAGGCCAACGGCGAGCAGTATCAACTCAGGAGTTACGACGGGAGTTATCTGTAGCGTGCCAAATCCTCCACCCGCGCCACCAAAACCTCCTCCACCGCCTCCAAAGGCTCCGGTCCTCCGCGAAGTCTCTGTTGTGGTTGCCGTCGTGGCTCCTCCACCGCCGAACGCTGAGCCAAAGAAAAACACAACAAGGTAGGACATTCCGGCTCCGGCAGCTGCTCCTATTATCCCACCGATCAGTCCTGTGACAAGCGCCTCAACCAGAAACACGGATAGTATGTTTTTGCTACTATAGCCGATTGCTTTCATTACGCCTATCTCCTTCGTTCGCTCCACTACGGTAGTGAACATTGTCGTCATGATCCCAATGAATGCGACGACGACAGAAATTCCAGCGATAGATGCGAGTATAGTCGAGATCCCACCAATAATCGTCTGGATGGTCTGGAGAATGCTCGTGACTGCAAGGACGTTGGCGCTCTGTCCGTAGAGATTAGTTATTTCATTTGTTACCTGCGTAACCTCATTGACACTAGAGGCAACAACTATGACACCACTGTATTTGTCCGTGTGAAGAAGGGCCTGTCCTTCAGAAAGGGGAATGAATATTCCCTGATCAGGATTTATGAAGAAACTCTGCCCAAAAGTGTTTAGCACCCCGCGAATTATGAACGACTTTTGGCTACCAGTGGTGGAGACTCCCTGTGCCCCGAACTGAGGAAAGGAGACTGAGACGACCTGATCGACGCCAAGGTTCTGCGCCCCTGCGATGTTCGGATATGCGATGGAGGATCCTATTATTGCGCCCGCAAGGTCGGTAGGCGACGGTACAGATCCTACCCCTACGCTGAGCCCGGGAAGCACGATCGAGAGTTTTGAGAGGTCGACCGCCATAACTTGTACCGAAGTCGTCTGCGTCCCCTGTTTTATGCTGCCGCTTATGAGCCAGAACGGAATTACTGCTTTCACTCCCTTCAGTTGTTCGAGGGCGGGAGTGTTCAGTGCAGTGAGATCAAAACTTCTGCTGTTTGAAGTGACGTAGATGCTTGTCGTGCCGAGCTTTTGAAACTCTGTCGTAACGCCGTTGCTGAAGCCCTGCGTCGCAGCGACAAGGGCGACTATGGTGGCCGGTCCGATGACTATGCCGAGTATGGTGAGAGCTGTTCTGAGTTTTCTATCACGCATCGCGGTGAGTGCAAGCTTGACCAGATCTGTTATCCTCAATTGTTCTGGATCCCCTTAATCTTGCCGTCGCGGATGGATACGATCTTCTTTGCCCGCTTCGCAACCTCAGTGTTGTGAGTAATCAGGACGATTGTTTTTCCCTCCTTGGCGTTGAGCTCTGCGAAGAGATCCATCATTAGTTCGGTGTTCTTTGTATCCAGATTCCCAGTTGGCTCGTCGGCGAGAATCAATCTCGGATTTGGAGCTAGCGCCCTAGCTACGGCGGCGCGCTGCTGTTCTCCACCGCTAAGCTCCGTAGGTCGTCTGTGAGCTTTGTCTGCGATGCCGAGCCTCTCAAGCAGTGACATGACGCGTTCTTTTCTTTGTTTTGGAGGCATACCGTAGACCATCATTGGAAGTTCTACGTTCTCGCAAGCTGAAATCCTATTGATCAGATTGAATGATTGGAATACAAAGCCGATCTTCCTGTTCCTTATTCGCGCGAGCTCGCTGTTTGAAAGCTCGGAAATGTCAACTCCATCGATTAGTACCTTGCCAGAGGAAGGCCTGTCCAGCGCTCCGATGAGGTTAAGGAGGGTGCTCTTTCCAGAGCCCGAGGGCCCGATTATTGCTACGAACTCGTTTTCAAAGACCTTGAAGCTGACTCCGCGGAGAGCGTATGTGATAGCTTCCCTCCCGCCACCATAGGTCCGCGTGAGATCGTCTGCCTCAAGCACGGGCACTTCGTTCACAGTTTTTGTCAACGCAACTTCCAATTACTTCAAGCTCCAGCGAATGCCAGATTGACGGATATATTGACAGTCGATATATTCTGAGGAATTCACTATTTATAAGTGAGCTACCTCGGAAGCACCGCGGCTGACAAACCATAGCAAAACAAAAATTGAAAACTGATATTGCTCCGCACGCAAAAGACGCCTCACGTTTTTGGAAGGCGATGCAGGCAGGCCGCACACGCGTCTCAATTTTGTCTATGCTCAAAGAGCGCGACATGCACGGCTACCAGATCATGAGTGAAATCAGGGAGCGCAGTGCCGGGTTGCTCGCTCCTACCGCAGGCACGATCTATCCGATACTTCTCGAGCTTGAAAAGCACGGACACGTGTCCAGCAGGTGGGAGGCTTCGAGGGGAAGGCGCAAGCGCAAGATCTACCACCTTACAGCAAAGGGCTCAAAGACGGTGAGCGGGATAGAGGCGTTGCGACAGAGGATGGAAAAGGGAGTGAAGGAGAGTCTTACGGAGACGGCCAGGATGCTTGAGATGGAACCAGAGGAAATGCCAAAACTCGGCAGTGGTAGGGGGATTGGCGCGTGGTTTCCAGCTTTCAAAGAAGTGAAGAGTACACTTTCAAAAGAAGAGAAAATCAACGCACTCAAAAAGTTGAGAGAACAAATCCGACGGAGGATAGCGTTTATGAAGGAAAGAGAAAGAGCCTTATCAAAAGCCATCATGGCACTTAGCTAGAAGACGGCAACGCGAAGGTCGTCGTTTCAAAAGGAAATTGATACTAGCAATTTAAGGTCTAGCATAAGAACTACCCTAAACCAGCTGCATTATCGTGTTGCATCCAGCTTTCTCGTTTTGAGTATGAGTTCCCTTCCACTCAATACTTATTCATCTGCTGATGTTATCCATGGTATCGTAACACCCCCGCCAATCATCATATCAAATTTTTCACAATCAAGTCGAAACAGTTTTTAGAACATTGCTATCATGTGATACGTTGTCCACTCTGGAAAATGGTTTTGCAGAGATCGACGGAGGCAAGATATACTATGAGATTACTGGCGATCCAAAGGATTTTCCCGTCGTTTGATTCATGCAGGTTTCTTGGACCGAAGGATGTGGGACGAACAATTCAATTCTTTCGGCGCAGAAGGTTTCAGGGTAATTCGATACGATATGCGAGGCCTGGGCAAATCGGATAAACCCAAGTCGAAGTATGATGACGCAACGGATCTGATGGAACTACTAGATCGAGTAGGCTGGAACGAGAAATCTTGCATTATCGGCATCTCCAGTGGGGTAGTGCTGCGATCGACTTTGCCCTCGAATACCCGACTAGGGTCAAGTGTTTAGTTCTTGTTGCCCCAACCGTGAACGGTTACGAATTCAGCGACGTACTCGAAGAAAAACTCTGGAAAACAATCGACAGGGAATCACAAGACTAGGAAAAGGCGGTAAAAGAGAATCGCCTTGAAGATGCCGTCAAGATCCAGCTTGATATTGTAGCTTCAGCATGCCGGTTCCAAGTTTTGTGCCGTATCCCTTCCCATTTCGTACATGATGACAGAGGCACCGCTTCCGAATTTGTCATACAGTGTGTTTTGCAGCGAACGAAAGGCCGAGCGACTGAAGATGAACACATGAGAAGAGGTTATCCTATCCTTGAGCATTCCGCCCTCTTCCCTCACTATGAGATCCGCTTCATCTTTGAAGCGTCTGCCCGAATCGGCCATTATAGTAGCGCACTAAGAACGGTTTTGCGTTCGACACAAGATATAAGGTGATAGCAGAAAAACTAGCATCCAGAACTTTGTATATATGGGTGGCATCTGGTTTTGTGAACGGCGCTCTATGCAGCAAGCCGAGCCAGATCTAATCGAGCATTTCTCAAGCATCGTAGGAAAGGAAAACACGATACTACCATCCTCAAAAGAGAAGATTGAAGACTATCTCAAGGACATGGCTGACTACGAGTCCGACCCACTCTTCGTGCTGCAGCCAGAGTCGACCGAGCAGGTATCAAAGATTGTTTCTCATGCAAACAAGACGCGCACTCCGGTAGTCGCAAGAGGCGCAGGTACGAGTCTCACCGGAGCCGTGTCTTCGTACAAGGGAATAGTCATCGACTTTTCAAAGCGCATGAACCACATTCTGAAGATAGACACCGTCAACTGGTACGTCCACTGCGAGCCAGGCGTGGTGCTCGAAGACCTAAATGACGAGCTAAAGAAAAGGGGCTTTTTCTTCCCGCCCGATCCATCGAGCACTCCTTGGTGCACCGTTGGCGGAGCAGTCTC
>JAKAPU010000025.1 GCA_021806865.1 archaeon | reverse complement strand
AGCTGTGAAACGCAAGTTGTCGAGGAGGAGAACATCGCCATTGTTCAAGGAATCAATCTCTTTCAATGCGGTGGGTCCGAATATATCGTCTGCAAATTTCACCTTCTTCCCTAGAATCTGACTGAGCGCCTCAGAATGTTGCTTCAGTGGTATGTAGTCGTCGCGGCCAACTCTCCCTTGATGAGACCCCACTACCACCTTGGATTTGGAGAGGTCTCTGATTGTAACTGCCGCCTCCTGGATTCTGTTCAGCTCCATGAGTTTGCCGGTAGAGGGTTCAAGAGGGGTATTCATATCCACGCGCAGGAAGACAACTTTTCCGTCAAGGGAAAGGTCCTCAATTGTTAGCATTATAACTGCACCTAGACATTTGTCGAGAGCTGTCTATAACAATTACGAGAAAATTCATGGTAATGAGTTACTATAGATCGTGTAGATCAATAGTTTTCCTCAATGTATTCGAGCCAACTGCTGTATATCATCTCGGCTTCGGCGATATCCTTTTCCTCGGTGCCACTATGCCGCTCAACTTCTACTTTCGTAAATTCCACGACCCCTTTCTTCTCTGTACCATGCATGACGACACGCGGAGGCGAGTCCCCGTCTCCCTTCTCAAGCACTTCAGGAAGAGTCGGAACAAAGACCAGGGTGATTTGATCGCCATCAGACGAAAGCTCGTAGCTGCCTTGAAGTCTTGCGTATCTTTCAAGCTTCTCTAAGCTGACTCTAAGACGCGACATTGCTTTTGCTTTCACTCTTAATATCGATGCCGATATCGTGTCCGATACCTTTGCTGCGCAATATCTCTTTTGCTGCTCTAGTATCAAACGCTTCAAGATTTATCACTTATTGATTGCAAGAAATTCACTTCCAGTTTTAAACTGGAAGTGTCGTAGTCGAGGCCATGAAGCACTTTCTCAATCTTGAGAGGTGCACCTGTGGTGCTTACCGATATTTGGCAGTTAGAGAACACAAGAAGAGCTATGAAGTATATCTCATTCATCATATGCACTCAACAGATACGGATGCACGAAAGTACAGTAAGCTTGCGTCCATACCGAAATATCGGCTAAACATACATGAGGAAAGGTTGAACGAAGAGAAACAAACTAAGACGATTCAAATCAATTTCGAGCAGACATTGGCGCTGAAGTCTCTTTTGAAGGAAGTATGCGATTCTTCAACACCCTCGAGTTATCTTGCGGCAGGCGATGAAGACCTAAAGTCACTCGAAGAAATCGAGCTTCTGACGCCAAAGCGTACCACGTCACCCACAAATGAGCTGCTGTCCCCTAGGCCTATCTTGCGAGAAATACTCTGACTTGGTCCCGCTTACTCGCACGATCAGATCAATTCTGCTATCTGGCCTGGTATGTTCCAATTTGGCATCTGACAACATTCAGAAAATGCCAGATCGTTTCTTTTGGTACAGATTAACCAATGCGTGATAAAAGCCAGGATCTGAACCGTATGCTGAAGGCAATTTTTCAATGAAGAATCTGGGTAGCTGGACTCTTTGTTTCGAGTTATTGGCTCTTGCTGAGCAGAAATCGGAGCGGGCGCAACATCGTGACTTTTCAAGGAAATTCCTCAACAAATCTGGAAAGCCAGAACTTCCAAGTCTGAAAACATTTGCGAAAATTTGAGCATGCGGATTGTTCGTTCATCGACGACTTTTCAAAGATCGACACTGACTAAACCTATTCGAGACCACTTTTCTCAAACGGTGGCGACTTGATACCAGGGGCTGTCTTTTCAGCATCATCTTCTGACATACTGACAATCTGCTCGGCAACCGAACGTCCGCCAGCAGACGACAATATCTTGACTCCATACGCCTTGCTGACTGCTTCTTCCTCTTTTGAGGGAGGAGAAAGAGCTATCAGCAGAGTGAAAGTCGGATCTACATCATACTTCTTAGCAAATAGACCTATGATATCTTCTTCCTTTGGTTCGAACGTGAAGTTCGCGACAACGAGGACTCCCTTCTTCCTTGCGACGATGTCGAAGTTGTGGGTTGCTCCAGACTTGCCAGTAATATCTTGCTTGACACCCACCTCAAATCCCTTTTCTCTTAGGGAAGAGATTATTGAAGAGAGTGGTATTGTTCCTCTGGCTATTGTCCTCTTTGCTTCCTCCGTGAGTTCGTATTCGTACAGAGGATCGTAGCGAGCTTCTTTGTACGAGAACACGTCTTCGCAAGAACCGCATTTGTGGCTCATCTTGGGAGCTTCGAATCTGGAATTGCAAGAATTGCATTCGAAGCTTGTGCCTATCTTGCGATAGTCGACTTCACTCACAGTGTTTCTGCACTTCGGGCAAATCAAAAGGTTCCCTTTGTGAAATCGCTCCTTTGAACCGATATACCCACAACGCGTGTGCTCGATTATCGAAGCTTTTCCTATGTCAAATGATGAGCATCTTGGGCAGTTGTACTTTGTGTAAACTGTAGGGCTTCCACAAGTCGGGCATACAATCACCTTGTCAAGAAGCTTGGCGCGGAGGATGTGTGCTTCAGTGAGCAAAGTAAGAAATTCCGAGATCTCTGCATCCGTCTTGTTGGGTAGAATTTGCGACAAAGAGTGAAAGGAAATTCCAGTGGAATCCAACCTAGGAGCTATCGAGTATTCTCCCTTGTCCACCATGAATTGAATGAATGACTGCACTTCTGGGTCGATAAGCGGGTTATCCTTCTCGCCAGTTGTGCTCTGAATCGCCATCCATACCCTCTTCTACGCGTGCAATCAAAGTTGCAAAGAAATACATTAACCTGCTTATACTAGACTGAATATTCCGATGACGGGGGCGTTAAAGGCAATAATGGTTATTGCTAGAAGAACCAGAGAGTGCCTCAGTCCCACAGTTGAGGTTCCCTCGACAATCTTTCCTACGATGATGCCACCGAACAACGACTCAAACAACCCCGCTACGAAGAAAATAGATTCGAAATAAACAGGCGGTATATTGCTCAGGCTAACAGAGAATCCGCGACCTATTGCTCCAAGTCCACTTGACTGAGTGGTTGTTGGCAGCCGATTCAAAGGTGCAATAAACTGCGACACGATGATGATCGCTATGACCAGAAAAATGAGAATTGATATGTACACTAGTTGTGTATACGGTTTCAGTTCCGACTTCTTCTCTTCTTCATATTCTGCAAGACCAGAGAAGAGCTTCACGCTGGAGGTCAGGACGTCGTGCATCTTTCCACCTGAAGAATATGCCTCCACAATTATCATGCCAACCTGAGGCATACGCGGATGATGCAACTTGTGTGCTGCTTCCATTATTGAAGACTTGAAGTCGTACCCCATTGAGAACTTGGTCATTGCAATTCCAATCTCGTAGCTGATAGGGCCGTAGTCCTCTCTGGAAGCGGCAATCAACGCTGAAGGCAATATCATTCCCGAATCAGTGCTCTGCAAAATGTCACTCATGAACCTAGGAATGTTTCTTTCTACGGCTTGTTTGTATCTGTAATTGTTCCAAGAGACAATCACAATCGGAATGAGCCCGCAAACTAGTCCGACACCTATTACCGTGTCAGTCAGCGAAGCTGATGGCCCGTTCGCAGGTATCCATGGCCGGTTGAATAGAGTCCAAGCAGTCCCATCCAGTCTGGTGGCACTTCCGACGGGAACAATATACCTCGGATTAAGGTGATATTTTCCTGCGATTAGACCTATCAATATTGAAAGAAGGGTGACTATTGTGCCGCCCACATATGCAGCGTATTGCCATTGGTAGCCTAGGTATCTCATGAGCCTGTTCCACCAACCGTCGAATCAAGTAGGATCAACATGACTACGGAAAGCGCTGGAATCCCAAGGAAAACTATCAGATCGATCATAATAACCGGATCTGGCAAACCTCCAGCAGGAAGCAGTCCAAAGATTGCCATCATGACGATGAATATGATCGGACCCACCACGACGAGTGTAATGTAAAGCTCAGCCATCACAGCCAGATTCCCTGTGATCTTCTTCAATTTGTCTCGCTTATCTTGGAGTAATCTCGAAGACTCGAACATGACCAGATCATGAATCGACCCTGTTGTTCTAAGTGCGACGGCGATGCTGTTCAACATAGTTGAGAAGGCTTTGGAAGGTGAGTGCGCCGCGACCTCCTTCAGCGCACTTTCTGAGTCCAGACCAAACACTCTTACGTTTCTTAGGAATCTCCTTGATAGATCAGCAAGCACCGGATTGGATTCTGAAGTCGATAAGCTTTCGAACAAGCGGTCAATGAACATTCCAGCGGCAGAAAGCGCACCCATGACTCCAAACGAATACGCCAGCTGGTTTTCTAGCCTTGACTTGAACGAGCGACGTCTGTAAAGAGGATAGACAAGCCACAGTAAAAGCGAGATGGCAAAAACAATTCCTGCCAAAATCACGCTTCCGAGAACTGAAAAAGGCAGCGAAGCACGAGGAATGAATCGGATTTCGAGGAACAGAGATACTATGAAAGCAGGAATGGAAACTATCGAGCCAAGAAGCAAACCGGTCGACAAGTATGACTCATAGATTATTGGAATGCCTGATTGCTCGAATTCCTCTCTGTATCCCGTGAACTTCGGAAGACGACTCGATAGGATTCCATAGGCGAGTCGTTCAAGGAAATTCCTAGACTTTATGGCATCTTCTTTTCTTGTTCTTTTGCTTCTCTCAGTCGAAGATGATTCGGTTTTTGCGCCTTTGGTCCCGCCGATAGCAGCACTTTCTCGCAAATCACGATTATCGAGTCCGATATCGCGTTTGATAATGTCTGACTGAAGGTTCGATCCAACGTCAGCAGGTGTTTTCAGGTTTCCGCGATCTCCTTTCTTGCGGGAGAAGAGATTCCTAAGTTGAACTTTCACCTTGCCAGTCTTCTCCAAGTCGAGCCATTTCGTAGACTTCTGTCGGGTTATAGTAGTACATGCGAATAACATCGGCTACGTCGTTATACGCATGTACATTCTTGTTCAACATCCATTGCAAAATCAATTCTTTTTTCTCCATATCGGTGTAGACTTCTTCTTCTGACAGATGCTTCGAATCCGCAATCTGTTTGAAGACATTACTTTGACCTTTCATTTCGAAAGTATCTTTCAATTCGCCGCTCCATTCAAACAGAGAATTCAAGCTGGCGTTCTTGGTCTGTTCATTGAACCCCACGACCTCGCCGACGTTTACTATCCTCCGTGCAAACTTGTCGCCTACTTTAACTCGCGACATCATGATCATGGTACTCATGAGAGGCAACAGCATACCTGGTATATCCATAGGCTTCGTAAGCATTCTTTTGATTGCAGTCGGGATACCATCTGCATGAATTGTTGAAATCCCTCCATGCCCAGTGGATATCGCCTGCAGTAGTGTATACGCTTCTTCGCCTCTGATTTCTCCCACGATAATGTAGTCCGGCCTCTGTCTGAGTGCAGACTTCAAGAGATCGAAGAGCCCAAGTTCTGCAACTCCAGCTTGAGATGATTCTCGAGTTACCATTGGGATCCAGTTTTGATGAGGAAGCTTTACCTCCCGTAGCTCTTCTATCGTGACTATTTTCAGTTCTGGCTTGATGAACATGGCCAGTGCGCCAAGCGTAGTTGTCTTCCCCGAAGCCGTTGCGCCCACGACGAGAATAGATTTCAGATTCTCTATACAAATCCAGAGATAAGCCCCAATCTTGGGCGAGAAAGTGCCCCACTGCATCAAGTCTACGATTGTCGGAGGCTCATTCCTGAACTTTCTGATTGTGAATGTTGAACCACGTTTCGACACCTCGTCCAGCGTGAGGTGAGTTCTGTAGCCTTCCGGAAGGTTACCCTCAAGTATCGGTTGGGCTACAGTTATCTGTCCTCCGGACTTGTATGCGAGCCTGACTATGAAAGATGCCAATTCCTCTTTGCTTGAAAACTGAACGTTCGTCGGAATACTCTCATAGTCACGATGCCACACGTAGATCGGTATTCCAACGCCGTCGCATGAAATGTCTTCAATACGAGTGTCACGCATCATGACATCGATCTTAGAATATCCCAAGAAATCGCGTTTCAGATAATATAGAATCTTCTCAATTCCTTCTTTTGGAATCTCGAGCCTGTAGTCTTTGATGAGTCTCGAAGCGTTGTCATCAAGATATTTCTCTACCTGTCCTTGGCCATGAATGATCGTAAGTGGGGCTTTGACTTCTTCAAGGAGCAACCGCTTTAGACGCTCGATCTTCCTTTTTTCCTCTTCAGTCAGTGAAGGTTCAATTACCTCGTAAGTGGTAACATGATTCATGGGTCTAATGGCAACATTTCCAAATGGAGGATTGACCTCATAGAAATCACGAAGAACTGCCTCCGTTCCTGCAACTTGTGGCTTGCCTTGAAGGCCAACTTCTCCTTTACTCATGAGTAAACAGCTCTAGAATTTCTCCTATTGGGAGATGCCGGGTCGATTCCTGGAATCGGCCCGATGTTGCCTTCGATTGATATTAATCTGCTTGATGCGAAAAATGGCTAGGGGGCGGAACCTCGAGTGGCTCTGTCGCTACCCTTGATCAAATGATCGATATCTTTCAAGTTGGACTTTCCTCTCCCGTCGAGCATTTCGTCGAGCTGTCTACGTGCCGATGATATCTGCTGTATTGTGTCTGAAGACAGTCTGTTCACCACTTGAATAGTCTCCGAGAGACTGAACTTTCTATTGTATGCTTGTTCAAGTATGCGTTTTGTGCTAAGGAGGGCGTTGTATACTTCTAAGTCTACGCGTATGCTCGTATACCTAACTTGTATTGATTCTGGCATAATTAATATGCACATAGGCTTATAGTGGAATATTATTTATATTTTGTATACAGACATGCACCCGAAAGTTAAACTGGAAGACGGAGTCGTTGTAACAATAATTGATCTCCCTGCGCGAAACGGCAAGTTGGCGAAAGTACTTGGCAGAGTAACCAGGCGATACATGATCGAGCTTTTCGAGACCGGAGAAAAACTGCTGGTTGAGCGGTCGCAGATCAGAAAGAATGCGACGCACCATCTAAACCATATGATGGCCTAGACAATTGGAACCAGCCCGAGTCTTCCATTAGCGCCTTGCTGCCTCATTATGCCATGAAGAACTGACATTGGTTTCATGGAATGCAATACTGGTGTGCCATGTATGAGGCTGACCATCAGATCCGTGTCGCTCAACGCCTTCAATTCGGAAAGCAATTGCACGCCAGGACTTGCAATTTGAATCCGAACATTTCCATTCCGCTTCACTTCCGCAACGGACTGTGCTAGATCCTTTGACACTGAATAGGATCCATAGAGCCCCTCCATTGCGTCTTGCATCATAACTACCAACACAGACTTTCGGGCTTCTCTCGACAGCTCGTTAATCTTTGTACCGACAAGCTCCATGTCGTGACCAAGGTCGCCATTCAGCGCATCACCTTTTTCGGTCTTTCTTCCGTAGCTCAAAACAGTAACTGACTTTTCAATGGTTGGTGTCGAGAGATTTGGAAGCATCCTGGACAATTCTTCGCTCGAGCCTCCCACAAACGGAACGTACAAGACGCGCTGACCGTTGTTGACAAAATTGGAAAAGATGGTTCTTAGCAACAAGTCTCTAACTGGAACTGGCACGTCATTTTGCAGTTCGATTAGATTGAAACTTCCAGTTCCTAGACCTCCAGTGATTGCGTCGAGATCTCGACTTCCGCTAGAAAATGTATTATTCTTCGGGTTCGGTATGGGTTCTCCAACCTGTCCATCATTAGCTACAGCGTCTGCCGCAAACGGTGGCAAATACCTAAAGTGACCTGATTCGAGGGTGAAGAGAAATCTTGACTGTTTGATACTTACTCCGCGAAGTTTCTTCAGCTCGATTTCACGAACTATCCTCCAATCATGAAACTTCCTTCGTAAAACAACGACGCCATCCAACAAGTAATCGAGATCGGTTTGTTCCCGACGCTCCGTGACTACGATGAACCGGGCATCATAGTCTTCTACGAGCTTGGATATCTCTTCAACGCCCAACATGTGTGATTCGAAAAACAGTCCCTCCCAACTGTCAAGGACGACGAAAGGATTGGTGACTTGCTCCAAGTATTGACGAAGACCTGCAATCGCTCGTACCCCGTCCATTCTGCGTGAATCTTGAAATCCAATCTGTTGCTCTTCGAGACGTGGTACAGTCCCGTATTTCCCCTGGACAACTTCAACCCACGGCTGGTGACTCTTCAGAGTTTTCGCGGAAAGTCGCGTTGACATGTAGACAGATTTGAAGCCATTTTTTGAATGATAGTCTAGTAACTGCAATACCAGTGAGGTCTTGCCGGTTCCCGGGTCACCGCGAATAAGCACTGACCTGCCTCCTGTAGCAAAAAAATCTAGCAAGTAAGTCGAAGCGACTTCCAAAGTGGGAGCCTCGGATTTGCTCGTGTCTTGCCGTAAGCTACTCAAATCGTAGTTTCACGACCCTGTCAGGCGGCCTGGATTGCAATGCTCTCCACGACTCCATACGTGATATAAATGAATATTCGGAATCGCCCCACGCTGCCACATCAGAAGGACTTAACTCATACGCCCGCGGAGAGCCTGTGCACGAGGACAATTTCTTGGATTTCATGATTTTCAACATCATTGGGGCGGCAGCTATGTTGCTTTTCACTTCCTATCTTGATGTGAAAAGAAGGGAAGTGGAAGACAAGATATGGTTGATTTTCGGCGTCACTGGAGTTGCTTTGCAGGCGTACGAGATCCTCAATGGTTATACGAATATCCTTTCTCTTGGAATCTCTCTCACACTTGCGACGATTATAGGTCTGGGGCTGTTCTTCTTTGGATTCTACGGAGGAGCTGACGGCAAGGCACTCATAGTTCTGGCAATTCTTGTTCCTCAGTTCAACCCTCATGTTGGGCTGTACACAATTGCGCCCCTAATGGTGCTTACGAATGGCGTGCTCATCTCAATTTTGCTTCCGGTTTCGATCCTCATACTTAACGGTGCAAGACTACTCCGCCACCAAGAGATCTTTGAAGGCTTTACCGAGCCTTTTCATCGAAAGCTTCTTGCCTGCCTTCTGGGATTCAAACAAACCGGCAAGCCGCGAGATTTTCAATTCATAATGGAGAAGACGGTCAAACAGGAAGATGGACTAACTCAAAAGAAATTTGATTTCTCGTTGATGCACGACGAGTTTGAGACAGAAAGCGGCACATGGGTAACGCCAGGCATTCCGCTCTTGGTATTCTTCACAATCGGATACTTTGTTATGCTCTGGTACGGTGATTTGGTTATTGCGCTTATAGAATTTCTTGCGCGAACATTGTAGTTGATTCAAATCTCATAGGTGATCTTTTTCGATTCCTTTCTTGTTTCATCTTCATCCTCATTTGCAACAGTCTTTGTGATCTCTTTGGCTGTTGCCAGCATTACGCCCAGAAAAACCACGAATAGAACGCCATTGATCAGACCTGAACCGATTGTGACCGCAGACATCGTCGCAGTCATCGAGACGCTGATCAACTGGGACGAAGTCAGTACTAGTACGAAAACAGTAGAACCAACGCGCCACGGTCCCGAAAAGAACCAGGATTTCTTGATGCCTAAGGGAATTGATACAAAGCAGACTATTGTAGCGACTAGCCCATAGACGGAGCTCTCGCCAAGACCAGCGAGTGCAGCAAAATAAAGCCCAGCAATCAAGAACAAGACATTAGAAGCGCTAATTATACTTCTGGCCGACAATCCCAGTCTTCGCAACCATTTCAGAATACTCCTTAAAGTCTTTACCATTGGCTCGTTGATCTCGGGCCACTTCCTTCCGCTCGACCATTGTTACGGATCACGATAACACAACAAAGCACTTATTGAACCCCGTCTCATTAGTCGCGGTCATAGTTCTGCAATGTTCAGCGGCGAAGCTGAGATACAAGCTAGGAGGAAGACTCTCGCAGTCCTCCAGGACGAAGTGAGGAGAGTGCTAGATGCCTCTCGGGAACTCGTTCAACTTTATGTTGCTCTTACCAAGAGTGATACAACGGGAATTCAGAGTTCGTTAGAGAGAATCAGGAAGGCAGAAGAAGACACTGAGCAGTTGAGGCGCATGCTTACTCGGGAATTGGCCGAGATAGGAACAATGATGATTAACCGAGAGGACTTTCTGAGGACTGCTTACAACGTAGAGGAAATGTCTGGTTACATCGCGGGCGTTGCCTTCAAACTTTCTCAAGTGAAGTTCGCAGGAGTCAAGAAAGCAGGAATTGCTGATGATCTGAGGGATCTCATCGACATGAGCGTAGAATCGATCCAGAGACTGAACGAGGTTGTTAGAGCGTTGGCCATAAATCCAATCCATGCAATAGATCTTTCGAACTCTGTGCAGAAGCTTGAGAGGCAAGTGGATGACAAATATCGTAATCTTACCAGCAAGATAATGAATGAAGTCGATCAATTCAAAGAGTTGCTTTTGCTGAAGGACATTGTTCAAGGGATCGAAGACCTCGTCGACAACTGTCTGAGTGCAACTGATTCGATCACAATTCTTGCCCTCGGCCTGTGAGTCTGACATGCAAGCAGAACTTGTCGAGAATAGACTTGTAGTCTGGGATCTGGAAGATTCAAGAAAGCTTTTTTCTTCAGGCTTCTTCGGCAAACCCATTGGAATCCCAAAACCTAAGCAAGATGAATTTGACGTCCCAGTAATCCTAGACCTGTTCGAGGGATGCTATCTTGCTTCCAAATCAAAATTACACATTATGAAAGGCGGCAAGAGAATATCAGAAGAAAAACTGCTCAAAATGTGTAAAGAGAAGGTCTTCCAATTTGAAGACAAACTCAAGGTGTATACCAAACTTCGCGACTCCGGATTCGTGGTCACTCCCGGTATAAAATTTGGAGCAGATTTTGCAGCTTATGAACGCGGGCCAGGGCTTGATCATGCACCGTATCTCGTCAGGGTAGCTGTCCCGTCCACGAAGATGACCGCAACAGACATAGTGCTGGCAGGACGTCTGGCCACAACTGTCAGGAAGCAGTTCATCATAGCAATTCCTGATGAAAGAAGAGATGAAGTGTCATTCGTGGGTTTCGACTGGTGGCGTGCCTAAAGGCCTATGTTGTAATTTTCTTTCACGCTATTCAGGACGATACTGGTAACCGCGCGCTCAACAAAATCGATTGCGAGTATTTCCTTGATGAAGTGATCCATTTCAGCGGGAGCGTGAAACTTGGCTACTAGTGCAATATCAAAATCGCCTGTAATGTCGTACACAACGCAAGCGTTGTTAATCTTGGCAATTTTTGTTTCAACGTCTTTGAGATGTTTTCCTTTCGCTTGCAACAGAATAAGGGCAGTGAGACCGTAACCGAGCTTGGAATAGTCCAAGTTGACCGAGAAGCCTTTGATTACTCCAGATTCCTCAAGTTTCCTTATTCTCGATTGAACTGTGCCAACTGCTATGTTTAGCTTTCGCGCAACGTCACGAAAGCTTGACCTAGCGTCTTTCTGCAACACCCGAATAATCTGCAGATCAAGCGCTTCTATCATTGTCTGGGAAACTTCGTTGGTGTGCGTTGACAAGAAGCATCTCCGCAGACTGACAATTTGTCCAATATAACTGTATCTGATTGGACAAATGCATGTCCTCATTATTCTTAAATAATCATAAGTATCCGGATTGAGATATTCGGTGGACAATCGTCTCATGCCTTACATTAGAGAGGGAGGAAAACTGAAACAGAAGAAATATGGCGTCTCGGAAGTCATGTCATTGATGCAACAAGAAAAAGTACGCTATGTAGACCTTCAATTTACAGACGTGCCAGGTCGAATGCAACATGTAACTGTTCCTGTTGATTCGCTTGATGAGGATTCTTTCAAGGACGGAGTTCCAAAGCTAGATGGCAGTTCAATAAGGGGATTTACTGACATTCACGAGTCAGACATGCTTCTCATGCCAGATCCGAATACTTACGGCGTGCTCCCGTGGAGTGACGGACCTCTCAAAACTGGCAGAATGATTTGTGACGTTTCATGGGGCTATGGAATGGGCAGATTCTTCAGAGACCCAAGATACATAGCTCAGCGAGCGGAGGAAGAGGCAAAGAAGCTCGGGTACGACACGACATATTGGGGCCCCGAAATCGAATTTTTCGTGTTCGACAAAGTCAGTTGGGATGTTTCCACTCCGTACGCTGGACAATCTTACAAGATTGAATCTCGAGAAGCTGCTTGGAATTCAGGAACCAGCTCACTCAGCAATGGTGCTCCGATACGATTCAAAGAAGGCTATTTTCCAGCAACTCCCCAAGATTCTCTCCAAGATTTCAGGAGCGAGTGTGTAACTACGCTCGGCGAATTTGGCGTAGTGTGTGACGCGCATCACCATGAAGTTGCAACGGCAGGGCAGTGTGAAATCGACATGAGATATGACACTCTAACCAACATGGCCGATGCTGCGGCTACATACAAGTACGTAGTCAAGAACGTGGCTGCAAAACACGGCATGGTCGCGACAATGATGCCGAAACCGATTTTCCTTGATAACGCTTCAGGCATGCATGTTCATGTGTCACTTTGGAAAAACGGACAGAACCTCATGTTCGATGAGAAGGATGAGTACGCCGAGCTGAGCCAGCTCGGTCGGTATTTTGGTGGGGGATTAATCGCTCACGCAAGGGCACTTGCGGCCATCACGAATCCAACAACTAATTCGTACAGAAGACTCGTTCCTGGTTTTGAAGCGCCAGTCTATATTGCTTGGAGCAGAAGGAACAGGTCTGCGAATATCCGAATACCAGTCAATATGAAAGGTGCCAAGTACTCCTCCAGAAAGAGGCTTGAATACAGAACGCCAGATACTGCGGCCAACCCGTATCTTTGTTTCTCTGCAATCCTTGCCGCAGGTATGGATGGGATCAAGAAATCGCTGGAGATCGGTAACCCCGTCGACGAGGACATCTACAAGCTCACACCAGAAAGGAGAAAGGCACTTGGAATCAAGGAACTGCCGGGGTCCCTCGGAGAGGCGATCGAATGCCTAAAATCAGATCACGACTTTTTGAAACCAATATTCACTCAAGAAATCATAGAGGCGATCATTGAGAATGGAACAAAAGAGCACGGTGAAATCTCGCGCCGCCCTCATCCATATGAATTCTACATGTATTTCGACATCTAAATTAGTCCCAACCAATGGAAAGCGCGCAAATCTGCGCGACTTTCTTCCCTTTTTTCTAATCATAATGTCTTTATGAGTGGATCTTTGGCTTTCACTTCGCGTAGCTTTTCTTCTGTCGGTTGTAAAGTTCTAGCAATTCCTCGACCGTGGTCGCATCTTCTGGGGCCTTGTCTGTCCGGATCTTGCCAGTAAATTTTGGGAAACGCAGTGCCAATCCGCTCTTCTCGCGTACGGTCTCCCAACCTGCCGTGTATATCGGGCTTAAAGTGATCTCGGAAGCTATCACTTCAATTACAATTCGGGGTTCAAACCACACTTGCGCATCTGCTTTTGAGTCAACCCTAGGACTCTTGGATGAGATCTTGTGTTCTTCGAGGAGGTTTGAGAAGTTTTCCAGATCTACATCCGAAAAACCAGTTCCAATCTTTGTTGTACTCTTGAAGACGTCTTCGTCCCTATCGTATGCCGCAAGGAGAAATGCACCATAAACTCCAGCCCTCCTGCCCATTCCATGATCGGCGCCCACTAACACAAGGTCAATCGTGTCCCTGACATCGGGTCTGTACTCTGGCTTGAACTTGATCCACGAAAAGCCTCGAGCTCCCGCCCTATACTTGCCATTGACATCCTTAATGACGACTCCCTCACAACCTTCAGAAAGTGATTTCTCCATAAAGGCATCAATTTCCTCAGATGTCTTGACTCTCTTGCATGGCACTAATCTGACTGTCTCCGACTTCGCAGATTTCAGTGCAGATTCGAGTGCCTTACGCCTCGCTTCATATGGCTCGTCGATTAATGATTTCCCGTTGAACAACATAACATCGAACAGATTTGTTAGGACAGGGTATTTCCTTCTTGCTTCTTCAAGTTCGTATTTTCGGCGACGGTGCATAAGCTCTTGAAATGGAAGATACCTTCCTCCGGAATCTATTGCAACAATTTCCCCTTCCAATATGAAATTCTTGGACGGAATTGCCTTGAGAGCTTCCACGACGTCTCCGTATTGTGAAGTAATTTGCTCAATTCTTCGAGAAAAGAGTGTGATTTCGTCGTTACTCGACTTATGGGCTTGGACTCTCTCCCCATCGAGCTTGTACTCGGCGTAAGCATCAAAGCCCATCTTTTCAATGATTTCTGCAGTGGTCGACAGTCGCTCGGCTAGCATGGGTCTTATTGGTCTGCCGGCTTCGACCTTTACCCCTTCAATCGCTCTAATACCCTCTTTCGCGAGTAGACTCCCCACAAATCCAAGATCACTGGTGATGTTGTAAGCGGTTTCCAGCTTCTCTCTGTTTTTCTTATCTTCGGTGTACGCGATAGCCAAGGCGTCAAGCACTGTAAAATCCGCAACGCCTAATCTCAAGTTTCCAGTAACAAATCTGATCAAGAATTTCGCTTCAAGAGTCGATGCCGAATTGAGCAATAGGACAAGCCGTCCAATCCTGGCACTCGAAGATCCTTTACCAGAAGTTCTTGCTATTTCATCCAAAGTGCCAAAAACATTATCGAGATTGAGACTTTCCGCGAAGAATGATTGCTGGACCTTCTTCTTTGATAGTTCCGATGCAACGCTTCCAAGGTCACCGATTGCTTTCAAATACTCTTCAATTTTTTTTGGGCTGGCACCGTACGCCATCTCTAGCGCCTGTGCGGCAGTCTTTTCAGCCATCCCTATCTCAATTCCAACGAAATCAGGATAAAGCTTGCCTTGGGTGAGGTAGACGACCTTCCCGATCTCGTCTGCGGACGCCTTTTTCAAGATCCCAACAAGAATAGTGGTGAGCTCCGTTCGTGACGAAGTTTTTGTCATCTCCTCGTATGCTTCTGCTAGTTCTTGGAAAAGCAATGACTTTGTTCCCACACTTTTGCGACGCGAAGGTAAGACTGCCTTACAGTGAGAATGTATTAATACCATTTTGTGCAGAGAGTGATCACTAGTGCTCGTAATATGGGCGGAACCAAGAAGAAATCAATTTCTGCAGCCGACAGATCTCAATCAGCCTCAGAAAGTGGACAGCAAGCGCCGAAGAAACCTGAGAAGAAAACTGCAAAAGAAGCCAAGCTAGCTGCTCAGCAAGCAAAGCAACAGGCTCTCATTTTGCCGAAGCTGGATGAGAAGCAGTTGATAAAATCGCTCGGGCCCTTGAAAGCTATCACAGTCTATGGTGCCGCCAGAACTCTGGGTCTGAATGCAGCTGTGGCTGCCCAGACGCTTCGGAATCTAGAATCAAAGAATGTCATTAGGCGTGTTGGCGGCTACAGCGGACATTATATTTATTCGATTGTGGCTCCGACCAGCCCTTCAAGCTAAAGTTCTGATATCGATCGACTCTCCTCGGCGGCAACTATCGAGCACTTCCAGCCCTTGAGAGATAGTGCCGAGAAGATTCATCGGTTTGTAACTTCTAGTGTCTTTGAGAAAAAAGCAGATCATGGAGCCGCTAGGCATAAATGCAATGTCTCCTCGTTTGAACTCCTTTCTTGCCTTTTCTTCTCCGGTTGTCACACTTGTAAGTATGTAGACAAAGTTAGTCTCGTACCAGTTTACACGGCCGGTTATCGGAATTGCTCTCTGTATTTTTGTGACAGTAACAGGCGAGAGATGTTTGTACAGCGTCCCGATCAATTCGCCCCGACCCGGCACATTTGCCCGCATGACCAGCTCAGAGACCGAATCCGAGGACATTTGACCTCGAGCAAGACTCCTCGAGCGTTGTGCCTATAACTTTTCGCTCCATTGCTCTAGTAAGCTTTATTTGCCTTCCAATGTGCAGTTTTTGCATTCTCGGTGTTTTTTCTCTTTTTGCCTACTATTCCGCGTACTAGGGTATCTTCCCCTCAAAAAATCAGAAGGAAAAAGGCAAAGACCCCCGAACAGGAAAGCAGGGAGACTTTTCAGGTTACAATTGGCCCTCCTCAACTAACCAGATTCGAGAAGGCACGGATAATTGGAGCAAGATCTCTGCAACTGGCCTTGGGAGCTCCTCCTTTCATAAAGATCACTGCCAATATGCACAGCCCGATAGATATTGCTGTTTCAGAGCTCGATCAGAAGGTACTACCGATAAATATTCGGAGAACGCTGCCTGATGGGCAGTATGAGGACATCCCGCTCGATGTACTCGCAGTTTAGTCTCGGGACCAATCTCCTGGCCGCAGGTCCGGAGGGATTGCGTATTTGAAATGCTACGTATGCTCAAAGACTTCGAAAGCAGAATGTGCAATGTGTAAGAGACCAGTTTGTAGAATTCATTTCAACATGTATTATGACCCAGCTACCAGAGTAATGACGCCATTGTGCGGCAATTGTGCGCAGATAAAGCGCAGAGAGCTCGGCTGAGATTCTCGGTAGGCTTAAATATGATCAAGACGGATTGAGTCGTTGCTTTTCAATGGCAACCAGGAATTCCAAACCAGCAACCAGACCAGAACAGCAATCGAGTTCGGAAGGAAATGTGGAAGACGTCCATGCGGAGAGACCTTCTAGAACTTCGCCGCCTAACCACATATTCGTAGGTAAGAAACCGGTTATGAGCTACGCCATGTCGGCGATGGTTCAACTGGCTCAAAGCGGAGACATAGTTCTGAAGGCACGAGGCATGGTAATTTCGAGAGCAGTAGATGTGGCAGAGATAGTCACTAAGCGTCTTGGCAACAACACATTCGAAATTCGTAATATTAGGATTGATACCGAGAAGCTTGGCGAAGGCGAAGATATCCGAAACGTTTCTACCATCGAAATTGTTATCGGGAAAAAGCCAGCATAAGTCTCCAGCATCCGGGCAATCGCTTGCCCGTTTCACGATTTTTGTTTCACCATTTTTGGCCGAAGTCCATTCATCGAGTGTCCAATAGGCGTTGATTCAATGTCTGACGAGGGGCTCATCAAAGAATTCGACCGTGTTCTACTCTTCCTCGATGTACGTCGTACATGGCTGGTTCAAATCCGGAAGGATTCGCCGCCTTTTCATACTCATGCGGGCATAGTCGATCTGAAGTCACTTGTTGGAAAAAGATATGGAGACAAAGTAGTGACTTCGTTGGAGCACGAGATTGCGATATTGCAGCCAACGACACTTGACTATATTATGAAATCCGAAAGACATACGCAGATTGTGTACCCAAAGGACTTTGCATACATTGCAGCCAGATCTGGTATTCGCTCTGGCTCACGTGTTCTAGAATGCGGTACAGGATCCGGAGCACTGACGTCGTTCTTTGCGAGCATTGTGGGGCCCAGCGGTTTCGTGCACACTTTCGAGGAGCGTCCAGATTTTTTCGAGATCGCGAAGAAGAATGTTGAGAAGGCAGGATTGTCTTCATGTGTAAGATTTGAGAACTTGAATCTGGCAAATGCGACTGAGTCGCTTGAAGCAGACTACGATCTTGTTCTGCTCGATACAGGAGACCCGTGGACACTACTTGATGTAGCTCACAAAGCGCTAAGAGGTTCTGGGTTCGTTTTCTGCATTTGCCCGACTACAAATCAGCTAGAAACAGTAGCAGAATCAATGAAGGGTCGATTTGTGGATGTTGAGTGTGTAGAGATCATGTTTCGACACATGGAAGCGAGAGCAGGAAAGACGAGGCCATCCATGAGAATGGTAGGACACACCTGCTACTTGGCATCTGGAAGAAAAGTGAATTGAAAGGGTTATATGGCAAATCGAAGAGGGTTGTTATCTAGAAATTGGCATCTAAAGATCTTGGCGAGGATCTTGCATTCTTCCTTTACCTAGCGCCCATAGTTGCAAGCATAGTGTATGGGGCTTACGAGTGGCTGCAGGTTTCTCGCTCTTCTGCCTTGATGCCTGGCAGAGCTTATCTTATTGTCTCGAAGAGTCCTTATCTGTTTCTCTTTTCAGTTGTCGTCATTTGTGCAGCGCTCTTGGCCGAAGTTAGAACTTCCGAAAAAACAGCCAGAGAGAACATCGTAAGGTCGAATATAAGAAGAATGCAAATACTTTCAATCGTAGTCTTAATTATTTCATTTGCTGGCGCGATTAGTGTCGGTTCTTACGACCTTGGCAATGCGGTTTCCGTTTTTGTCGCAGGACGCTACGCAATAATATACGCCTTCTTCTTGATTGGAACGTCGCTGCTTCTTTCATATCAGGAGCTCCTTGGTAACTTGAAACTCGGCTCACTTCCAGAGATTGTTGGGTTGATTTTACTTGCGGCCTCTCCCCTCGTATTCTACGTAGGAGTCAAACTCCATTTGCCTTTCGCCGCTAGTTCAGTCGGCGCAATTGTAGTTGCGATAATAGGCTTGGCTTTGCTACTGAGAAACACTATGACTGTTGCTGCAAAGCGTTCTGTTCAAAAGACTAGCGAAGTCGTAGCCAAACACTGAGTAGACCATCTCCCTCTTTGATTCGGTGTTCGATTCTCACACTTTTTGCACACCGACTTTGGAAGTCCGAACCTCAGATCGTCATTACGTCTAGGATAAACAAAAGTGGGCCCGGAGGGATTTGAACCCTCGACCGACCGGTATCTCACATCCCGAGCGAGATCTATGAGCCGGTCGCTTTTGGCACGCTTGTTTTGAAACATCGTCTACCAAGCTGAGCTACAGGCCCTTCAGCATGCGCACATCAGTTGATTTGAAACAGCTGTTATTTGCCTTTTGCTCATCCAAACTGAAAAGTCTAAAAGTGGTTCCAGTTAGAACATGCGCTAAGCTCCGGTGGTGTAGTCCGGTCAAGCATACTGCCCTTTCGAGTTTCCCGATAACGAGTAACAAAGAGAGGCAGTGATCGCGGGTTCAAATCGTTTATCGACGTTGAAAATCCCGCCCGGAGCACTATTTTTTCTACTGATATGGCAATCTCCGAAGTATGCAATTCCTTTGATTTCCTCACGACGGAAATCGAGGAATAAAGACACGTGGATTGGTCACACGGATTGTTCTAGCAACAGAAGAGTCTCAACAGAGTGTTTTGCGATCAGAGAGAACATAATCTCCTCTGTATAGAAAATGACGACAGGCCGGGTTGTTGATCACCTATTTCATTAACGTGATAAATTGTTCAAAGTAAGAATAGGCTCTCTTAAGTTCATAGGACGTTTCTCACATTTGAGAATTCGGAACGAATCGATCGGTATAGATTGTTGAAACCAGTCAGCTCAATTTCGCCTTTTTTGTGCGTGTTTAGTTTCGAAATCTTAATCGGTTGTCCGATGCGATCTGGTTGGCAAATGGATAAATAGAAAGAAATAGGGAATATTTTATCATTGGAGAATGCTCAGTCTTTGGAGCTCAGCGACTCAGAGTTTGCCTCATATTTCAAGTCGAAGACAACGCACTATAATACCCGAATAGACCATGCCGTGTCTGATGTTCTAGCTCGCTTCTCCAATTCAAAATTTTATGATCCGCTAAGCTTTGCCCTTCAGGGAGGAAAGCGCATACGTCCCTTAATTGTGCTTCTGTGTTACGATGCTGTCGGTACCGGAAACCCCCTGACTGACGATCCAGCGCCAGCGGCCGTTGCTGTCGAATTACTGCATACCGAGTCAATTATTCACGATGATATTATAGACGAGGACGATGTTCGTCGGGACAAGGAATCGTTCAACAAGCGATACGGACTGGGCCCTTCAATTCTTTCTGCCGACTTTGTGCTCGGAATGATACTTCAGATTGCCTCCCAGTACTCAGACAGTAGAATAGGCAGAGAGCTTTCAAAGTCGGTGTTGAGAATGAGTGAGGGCGAGTTTGCCGAGCTTAAGGTTCTCACAGAAAAGAGACAAATCAAAACGGACGAGTACATTGAAATCATTGCAAACAAGACTGCTTCTTTATTTCAAAGCTCAGCGAGAATCGGAGCCATAATAGCAGGAGCAAAACAACAAACCATTGAGTCGATGTCTGACTTTGGTCTCAATTTGGGTATAGCTTATCAGATGCAGGACGATCTTTTGGACTGGAACATGAAACCCAGTCTTCAACAAGCCCTTGGTGCAGAGCAGCAAACCTTGCAGAAAATGTCCTATGAGTTCGCTCTTGCTTCAAAGAATGCGCTGGCTCACTTGGCATATTCCGAATCTAAGGAAAGACTCGAAGAGCTAGCTGAGTTTGCCGTGAGAAGAAGATTCTAACCGTGCAAGAAGCCAGTCGTGGTGCTGTGTAAGAACGAGCTTGCAGTAGTGCTAGCAAACTGGATGAACGGGTAAGGATACACGCCTATCAAAACTATTATCACAGATGCCGCTATCAAAGCAATCTTGAAGCCATTCGTCTCCGTGAGTTTTGAAAGTCCCTCTCCTCCGTCAACGTACATGTGTTTCACGATCCTGACGTAGAAGGCAATTGACACAAAACTGTTCACTATCGCGATAATAGCAAGCCAACCTAAGTTTGCATTGATCGCTGAGTAGAATAGAACGAACTTGCTCCAAAATCCGTTCAATGGCGGGAAGCCGCCGAGAGCAAGAAGCGAAAGTGTAAAAGCAATTGGGGCTATCCTGAGTCTCTTTCCCACCCCATCAAACTGGGACAGTTCATCAGAACCAAGCTGCTTTATGATGAGCGCAGCAGAAAGAAATGCTGCAGTTTGCATTATTGAATAATTCAATATGTGGAAAAATGACCCGGTCAGCCCTTCGACTCCGCCTGCTGCGAACCCGATGAGTATGTAGCCTGCTTGTCCTATGCTTGAATAAGCGAGGATTCGCGTGACGTGCTTTTGCGTCAGCGCTGCAAAGTTTCCCAGCGTCATCGAAAGCACCGCAAGAGTGGCGAACGTGATGCTCCAATCTGCTTGGAACGTCTTCGCGGCGAAGACTATGAAGAGTATTCTTGCAGCTGGTGCAAAGACTGCCCCCTTGGTCCCAGCAGATAACAAGGCGCTCACAATTGTGGGAGCTCCCTGATAGGCGTCAGGGATCCACATATGAAATGGCACTGCTGCTAACTTTATCCCAAAGCCGGCCAGGACAAAAGTCAATGCGAGCACAGCAATTGGGTCGTAGCCTTTCGCGGCGACCACTATAGTGTAAAGATTCGTTGATCCAGTAAGCAAGTAGATGAGAGAAATGCCATACAGTAGGACCGCAGATGCAAACGCGCTCATGATGAAATACTTGACAGCAGCTTCGCTTGAGTCCACATCCCTTTTCTTGAATCCAGTGAGCACGTAGCTCGGAATACTCATGAGCTCCCAAGCGACGAATATCATCAATAGATCTGATGCAAACGCAAGCAGAAGCGCTCCCACTGTTGTGAAAACCAAAAGGGCGTAAAACGAAGCCACATTAGGAAGCTGACCCAAGTAATCGGAAGCCGTTAGGGCTATGAGCAATGAAGCAGAAAGAACAGCGACTCCAAACAGAATAGAGACCCAATCTGTCGAAAGCATCTCGGGGAAGATATAGCCGGGGATCGCCCCGAAGTAACCGAGCGCAGAGGCAACCAGCAAGACAATGCCGATCGCGAACCCAGTGGCTGCTATGGCTCCTGCAAGGTTCTTGTGCTTGTTTCCTGAAACCGCAAGCAAGACGATTAGCAGGGCGAATGCAGAAAGCAGCACCGCAATATCGAGTGGAAGAGCTTGAATTGAGAATTGCATCATTGCTACCAAAATTCAGATTCACCTAGATTTGTCCGAATATCACCAGCAGCACTATCAGGAGCACGAGACCGATTCCGAAAGCAAGCACATACTCTTCCTCGACTCCTGTCTCAAGTCTCTGGAAAGCATCAGAAACGCTTCTTCCGACGTCTGTGGCTCCGATGTTGATCGGTTCTATGACCTTCTTTTCAAATGAATTATAGAGCCTGGCACTTCCCGACCTGATTGGAAAGACGAATATCTTGTAGTATATCGAGTTCATATACCATCTGTGCTGGAAAAAGCTGTATGTTGCCCCAAACAATCCGTTGCTCGCGATTATGTTCGCCGGATTTACGCTTCTTCGAATGTATGCCAAGTACGCAACCAGAGCACCAACGATTGCAAGAGCTAGACTTATCGAGAGGGGGACGAGGTCGCCAGCATAGTCCGTGGCGTATGTAGTCCCCAATCCAAAATTCCCGAGGTAGGATGAGAAGAGCTTTCCTAGCTCAGGTTGCACGTAGAATGGTGCAAGCAAACCAATTAGTAGCGTAACTCCTGCGAGGATGGCATAAGGCACCCACATCGTCGCAGGGGCTTCGTGCAAATCATGTTCATTTTCGAGCTTCTGGAGATTTGGACTCTTTTCACCATAGAAGATCAGCCCTATCATTCTTATACTGTAGAAGGCTGTCATTAGGGCAGTTACGACCCCTAAGACATAGAGAGCAAGGCCGATGTCTCCTGCTTTTGTCGCGGCGCTAAGGATCGCATCTTTACTCCAGAAGCCGCTGAGAGGAAATATGCCGGCTAAGGAAAGAGCTACGATTAGCATTGACACAAATGTGATTTTGAGATTCTTTCTCAGACCTCCCATGTCTTTCATGAATTTCGACTCCGTCGCGTGAATCAGCCATCCTGCGCACATGAAGAGGCCTGCCTTGAAAAGAGCCTGACTTATCAGGTGAAAGAAGGCACCAGTATATCCGTAAGCAAACGCAGATGGGCTAGAAAGACCTGCGACACCAAGGCCGAGCATCATGTAGCCAATCTGTGAAACAGTTGAGTAGGCGAGCACTTTTTTGAGTTCGTCAAGAACCATAGCTTGCGAAGCAGCGAGGAACGCCGTGAATCCGCCGATTACCGCGACCGTGAGGAAAAACGGGAAGGTGAGCGAAAGTCCAGATGCAGCAACCACGTAAAGTGGTCCAACAGTTCCAATGAGGAATACTCCTGCGTTGACCATCGTAGCCGCATGAATCAGCGCAGACACCGACGTCGGACCTGCCATTGCATCAGGTAGCCATTCGTGGAGCGGAAATTGCGCAGACTTGCCAATCGCCCCGCCAAAGATCAAGATTGCGCTAGGGATGAACAATCCCACAGCCTGTAGATTCGTAGCCCAGTTTCCCGAGGATGATAGGCTAGAGAACAACTGCATGAAATTGAATGTGTGTGCGTATGCAAAAATAATCAGTATTCCGACAAGGAATGCGATGTCTCCTGCCCGTGTCATCAGAAATGCCTTCATTCCTGCGTGTGTCGGTGAGTAATCTTCCTCGACTCCCAGCGTCTTTTCTCCATCGCGCCCAACCCAGTGTTCCTTCTCATCACTGTGCCAGAAACCTATCAAAGCATAGCTGCAGAAGCCCACGCCTTCCCAGCCCAGGAATAGCTGAAGAAAGTTGTCGGCCATCACCAAAAGCAGCATGTTTCCGATGAAGAAATTCATC
>JAKAPU010000189.1 GCA_021806865.1 archaeon | reverse complement strand
CTCTATCCAAATTAGATGTAGCAGGAAAATAACTCCCAATAAAGCAAGCCACAGATACGTCATATTTCATCTCAAATGTTGATTTTCACACAGTCTGAGCGTATCAAGCAATATAGAAAACCGAGAAACGAACGAAATACCCGAAACAAACTCTCAAGCGCGGCGGGTCCCTCTGTGTGGATAGTGAACACGGAGCCAGACGATCAGAAGGATTGCACGATTCAAGAAAAGAAGCTTCTAAAGGGCCAAAGTCAGAGAGCTAAAGACTCAATAAATGACAAGGAAAATTTCGCGGAAGACGAAATCCGATGGATGAGGAAAGGCAAATTACCATTAGCTGCTTCAAAAGGTGATATTGTCATTCAAATTTGGGCTGAACGAGACAAGAAAACAGAGGTAATCGTCCCTGGCCATATAATTGTAAAGAAATTATATCGCACCTTTGATGGGAAGAGGAAATTCCGAGCTTTCATTGGACTCGAAGTACCCAAACGTGTAAAGCCGCCTAGGTGGAATGACTTCAGAAGAGTCACTAGAAGGATGGGAGTAAAGATTTCCAAGGATTCTGAGATTACCCGGCCAAAGCAGAAACAAGCTCTGCTGGCGATGTTTAGACCCACGAAATAGACGAGATTGGAGAAATTACATCTGTTTCTTGAAACCTCGCAGCTAAATGTTTGAGCTTTCGGCGATGCCGATGGGAAGTATCTCTTCAAACGCGTCGCAAATTACGAGTCCGAAGTCGTATACTACAATGCTGTGCTGAAGAAAAAGGTCAGAGTGGATTATCACGCGATTCCACACGCAGTTTTCAGTTATCCAGAAATTGCAAGCGTAGGAATGTCGGAGAGGGAGGCGGTGGAGAAGTATGGCAAGGAGAAGATTGTAATCGGCTTTCAAAGGTATGAGGATACTGCAAAGGGCGAGGCTATGAATGTCAAAGACTTCTTTGTCAAGGTTATCATAAATAATCAAGATGGAGAAATCTTAGGCGCTCATATCATCGGACCGAATGCCTCCATACTGATACAGGAGATCGTAAACGCGATGTACACTCAAGACAGAAGCTTCTCTCTTGTGAACGAGGCAATGCACATTCATCCATCGCTCAGCGAAGTTGTGCAAAGAGCTTTCGGCTCTCTTATGCCAGTAGAGCATTATCATGAACATGTGCTAGGAGAGGCTTCGCACTGATATTCACATTCACTCGGACATTTTGATGCGAGGCTGATGGAATGCCGAAAGAAGACTCTGCTTCAAGCGTTGTATGCTTGTAGCCAGAGTAGTTCTAACTCGAATACCACAAATGTCTGATTTCCGAAAGTTCTGCCAAGAAATTCACTGGGAACAATGTTGTAACGGATCAGCACCAAATGTGTTGGATCTCGCCCACGGCACGAGTGTTAGGGTCGGGATGGAGAAAGCAGTGGAGCTTGATTCAGATTATTCTGAAGCAACAGGGTTTCATCGAAACGCCTGCGCCTTATGTCGTAAGCACGAAGTCTATGGTCGATGGTGAATTATGCGAGAGGCGATCAGTACTAGACACGCTGATTGCAAGATTCGCTAGCTACTGCGCATAGCAAGCTTACGTTTCTGTTCTTCAATAGTAGTGGCGGCTGCAATGAATCCCATGTGAGTGAATGCTTGGGGGAAATTCCCAAGCATTATTTTGCTGGCGGGGTCAATCTCCTCCGAAAACAATCCGACATGGTTCGAATGCTCCAAAAGTGAATCCAGTAATTCCTCTGCCTCATTCAATCTCCCGGCCAGCGCTAAGCAGCTTACAAGCCAAAAGCTACAGATGAGGAAGGCTCCCTCTTCTCCGGGTAGACCATCATTGGTCTTGTATCTATACAGGAACTTTCCATCGCGCATCAAGTTATTCCTGATCTGCTCAATGGTAGAAAGCATCTTTGGATCATCGCCACTGATGAATCCTACTTGTGGCATCAACAGGTTTGCAGAATCCAAGTCAGTCGAATCAAAGTCTCGTACGAATGAATTCATCCTATCGCTCCATCCGCGCTCCATTACGGCGATCTTAATTTGATCTCTGAGCGACTTCCACTCGTCTACCTTCTCTCGTATCTTCAATGATTCGGCAATCTTAACGCCTCTGTCAACTGCCACCCAACACCAGACTTTTGAATACACAAAATGCTTCTCTTCTCCTCTTACCTCCCATATACCGCAATCGGGCTTGTTCCAGTTTTCCTTGACAGATTCCAAAACAGGTTCGATCAAGTGTTGGTAGATTCGTTTTGAGAGCGTACGCCCGTGTTTATGGGAAAAGTACATTGCGTCCAGAAACACTCCATAAACGTCAAGCTGAAACTGATTCCACGCGCCGTTCCCAACTCTCACCGGGAATGACTCGCAATAGCCTTCAAGGTTATCAAGAGTCCTTTCGGTCAAGACGCGCTCGCCGGTAACTCCCAACATTACTTGCATACTTTCAGCTGAAAGATAGAACATGCTCGTAAGTAGTTTTGAATACAATTTTTCTGCTTCTTTATGACCTAATGAATGCAAAGCCCACAGAACAAAAGACGAGTCCCTTATCCAAGAGTACCTGTAGTCCCAGTTCCTAGTACCATGGATTTGCTCAGGCAGGGAAGTAGTTGGAGCCGCTATGATTGCTCCGGTTCGAGAGTATGTCAACATCTTCAGTGTGAGAGCGGATCGAATTACCTGCTCCTTCCACTTGCCATCGTATTTGCAGTCTCGTGCCCATTTTTTCCAATATTCACCAGTTTCTTTCAGTTTCAGATTGGTATGAGTAAGTGTGGTGTGCTGTAACGTAAACCCGCCGTATCTTAACGCGAAATCAGTATGGTCTCCTTTGTTTAGCGAAAGAATCGTGGAAAGGGAACCTCCGATTTCTTCGAACTGAATATCAGTGATCAGTGTGAGCTGCTGCGCGTTGTCAGACGGAGGGATAAATGAGTATCCTGTGTTGTCAACTCTAACAACCTGTGGCACTATGGATCCATAGTTCAGTCTTGGCTCGACTCTTATCTCAAGTTTCGATGTTCCTTCAATACAGCAAATTCTCCGGTGAATTTCGCCAGTCGATACGATCTGGCCAGAAAGATCAAAACATGGCATGAAATCAATTACTTTGGTCAGAGAACTTGTTGTCCTAAATTCTGTGACAAGTATATTCGTTAGCCCTTCATAATATTGACGTGCTTCGAATTCCTCGTCTTGAGGAATAATTTCGAAAGTACCGCCCTGCTTCCTATCGAGGAGGGATCCAAATACGCTCGGGGAATCGAATCGAGGTACACAAAACCAGTCAATAGAGCCTGCCAAGCTTACTAGAGCGCAGGTTGTCTCGTCTCCTATCAGTGCATAGTCCGAAATTGGTTTGTAATCCTGCGTATACTTAGTCTTGTTAAGACTGATCCATTTTGGACTAGACACTGAGTTTAACTTGTTAGCGTGTGATCTCTCAACCTTTTCGTTTGACAACTGGGTCATCCTCATTCATTTGCACAGAAGTTCTTAATCACATCAGTTGGTTACTATCACGAACCGATCTTCTTTCTTGATGGATCAGAAGAACCATCTATGTTCAATGATTTTTTTCACTGTTTATAAACATAGGAACACTGGCGTCAGTTGAACAGCGGGATCTCGAGTTTGATTCTGTTTAGGTCATTCCGAATAGTGAAGTTGATAGAATAGTAAATGTAGCTTTGTTGAACTGGATTGCAGACTGAAGGTATCTCAAGCAAATTGCGCGAGTACACCTTGTCGTCCAAGGAAAGGGGGTACGTGGCTTCAAAAATAGAATTCTTTTTTTCTCATCATTGAGTGAATCGTTGATTTTCTTCGAGACATAGTCTAATACTGATGAAATCGAAACTTTCATTGTAGGCAGTGATGGAGGGGTTATGCTGGTTTTCGTAGCTCATACTCGATTGTGAGCTGTTGTGGCGCTAAAATATGAGATCAAGAAAGTAATCACGAGGAACCGTTCAGCAAATCCTTCAATTGACTAAGCGTAATATTCCCACCGCTAAGGACGAGGACTACCTTCTTTCCTGCAAGCCTGTCTTTGATTCGAAATGCTGCTGCAAGCGAAGAAGCACCAGCTGCTTCAGGTAGGTTGTGAGTAGCATCCATCATAGTTATCATTGCTCTTCTTATCTCCGAATCAGAAACTAGTACAAAGTCATGCAGGTTCTCTTTGAGAATCTCCTGAGGCAGCTCGAAACCAACTCTGGTAGCTAGACCTTCGACGAATGTTTCCATCTTGTCTGTCGTCAGGGTCTTGCTCTTCCAAGACTTGTAAGCTGCAGGAGCACTCTCGGACTGGACTCCAATGACGCGTGTTTTAGGACTCAATGCCTTTGAGACGATGCAGGCTCCGGAGGCCATGCTTCCGCCGCCAATCGGAGTAATGATAACATCAACATCAGGTAAATCCTCAAAGATTTCTAATGTGAGCGTTGCAACTCCACTGATGAGCAGTGGCTCGTTGGCTGAATGTACGTACCGGTAGCCCATTTCTTGTGCGGTTCGCTCGACGTATTCTCTTGCTTCGTCAAAGTCCTTTCCGTGAAAAATCACTTCTGCGCCATAACTTCTGGTAGCTTCGACCTTTGATGGATTGGCATTTTCTGGCATTACGATGATAGCGCGTACTCCAAACAATTTGGAGGCGTACGCTATTGATTGCGCATGGTTGCCTGTGGATGCAGTAATTACTGTCTGTTGATTGTGATCTTGGCTCAGCTTTGATAAGAGGTTGATTCCTCCACGCACTTTGAATGCGTTGATGGGGAGATGATTTTCATACTTTACATAAACTTCAGTGGATAACTGTTTGCTCAGAGCAAAATTGAGGCGCAAGGGGGTCTTGCTGAGGTAGGGAGAAATGGTCTTCCTCGCCTCGAAAACATCTACGATGGTTGGGATTTGCATGGTTTATACGACCTTTCAAGGAAAGGTAACTTTCGGAAAACTCGAGGCGTTATAATCAATTGCGGTGCAGTGTTGATCGAGTAGGATTTTTGCCCGATTTCTCCAGCCTACCAGCGTATGTACAAAGGATAATTTGAATCTAGATATCCAAAAACCGCTTTGAGAATTTACAAAAAAGTCTAACAGGCAATTCCTTTAACACTTGGATAAGCACAAATCAATAGAGAAACATCAACTTGCCACATCGCTTTTTCGATTTCCTATCTCGCGGAGAAGAACGC
>JAKAPU010000188.1 GCA_021806865.1 archaeon | reverse complement strand
TGAAATGGAGAAATGTAACGAGAACCTGACGAGCTAGAGTATTGTTTGCGGCAACTGCGTTCACTCCCATGTCTAGTGCAGTGACGAATCCTTTTACGATGGCGGGGTGCGCGTTTATCCACGTTGTTGTGGAAAAGAAGCCTGATTGCATCATCGTCCCAATGTTCATCTCGTCACCAATTATTCTGAATGCTCCAACTGTTGGAGAAGTCTCGTTAGCAATAACTAGTTGGGTGGCAAATGGCTCGAAAAAGTCCACCGCGTCTACACGTTTTTGTTCGAGCGCAGACAGCCAGTCGGGCGGAGAAACCGCAACAATATGCACCAGTGATGGATTGACGCCGTTGTCTTTCAGCGCCTGCTCCAGCGCAACCTGTGTTATCGCTCCGAGAGTGTTCACTGCCACGGTCTTGCCGACAAGATCCTTCCACGAGGAGATGTTTGAAGAGGATAAAACGCCCAGTATGTGGGTCGAAACGCCGGGAACGTATGTTGTGGTCTGAGTGCCGTTTGGATATGAGGTGACGCTCATTGGCGCAATGAATTTGAAGTTGAAACCTTGCTCGTCAGAAGCCATTAATCCAACAGTACTAGATTCTCCAATCTGTACTGAACCTTGAGCAACAGCGGGGGCTATGACTGCGCCTCCGGCCATGTATTTTACTGTGATGTTTATTCCTTGCTGCGCAAAATAGCCATTCTGGATTGCAACTAGGAATGGCACGGCATCTGCCGTTGGGAGGATTCCAACAACAATATTCGTTGTCTGATTAACAACGGAACTCGTTGGTGATGAATGAGTTGTTGTCTGCGTCGTACTCTGAGTGAGCAAGAGAATACTTGCTGACGCAGCAGCAACCACAATTATAACAACAATAATTATTGCGACAACCATGGTGGATATGGCAGAACGATCGTTACTGCGATAGTGGTTGTTATTCATTACTAACTGAAATTTCGTCGCGGTGCATTATTTAAACTCGTCGAGCGGAGAGGTTGTCTGTCTGCTTTTGATACAGAGAGTACGATCTTGTTATAGGCATCTCGATAAAGTATGGAGATCTAACCACGGGATAATTTTGAACGTCGAGTCAGCGATGTTTCTAACTGGTCTCACAAAACATTAATCCAGAGTGGACTTGTCTACTAGCAAGCACATATGCCCTATCAAGATCTTAGGCAATTTATCAGAGCCTGTGAAGAACACGGAGAGCTTGCAACAATCAAGGACGAGGTAGACTGGGATCTAGAAATAGGAGCAATAACGAGGCGTACCTTTGATCTTCAAGGACCTGCCCTGCTTTTCGAGAGGATAAAGGGGTACTCATCCGAGTATAGTTTCTTCTCTGGCATGGTTTCGACCTATCACAGATATGCGCTCGCCCTCAATCTCCCGCCTGATACCTCAGTCAGGGAAATCATTCACGAATATTACGAGAGAATAAAGAAACCAATTCCTCCAGAGATAGTTTCTTCTGGATCTTGTAAGGAAAACAAAATGGAAGGAGACAGTGTCGACATCCTAAAATTTCCAACCCCCAAGTGGAATCCAAAAGATGGAGAAAGGTTCATTGGAACATTTGGTTGCGTAATAACAAAAGATCCTGAAAATGACTGGGTCAACATGGGCGTCTACCGAATGATGATACACGATTCAAAAAGTACGGGAATATTCATTGTGCCTGCACAGCACATAGGCTACCATTTCAGGAAGTACAAGAACCTGAACAGACCGATGCCAACAGCCGTAGCAATCGGTGTTGACCCTGTAGTGGTTCTTGCTGCTTGCGGAAGGTTCCCGTTTGATGTAAATGAATTTGAAATGGCCGGCGCACTGCGCCAGGCGCCTCTCAAAATTGTAAAGTGCGAAACGCTAGACTTGGATGTCCCTGCAAACTCTGAGATTGTCCTTGAAGGATACGTCGATCCAAGCAAACTCAAACAGGAAGGACCTTTTGGAGAGTACGTCGGTTACTACGCAGGTGGAATACAGGAAAGGCCGGTGTTCGACATTCACTGTGTTACATACCGTAACAATCCAATTAACACTGGAACACTGGAAGGCAAACCTTTGGTGGAAGACCACATCATAATGTCAGTTGGAAACAGCGCACTGAGCCGGAAGGCACTAATTGATGATCTGGGCATGCCAGCAGTGGTGGATGTAGCTTACCATCCATGGTCTCCGTCAAACCATCTGGTCGTCATTGCAACAGACGGGAACCCTTATCCCGGGCACGACAAGCATGTTGCATCTGCACTTTGGGGTACGAAGGTAGGAGCAGGCGCTGACTGGGTTATCATAGTCAACAAGGATGTTGACATTACAAACCTAAATGAAGTCATCTGGGCTATGTGCACAAGGTGCAAGCCGGACAGGGACATAACAATAATACCGAACTTTTACGATTTTGCTGGGCTCATTCCACAAGGGAGAAACCCAGAGATGATAAAACAAAGACGCGAGCTGTGCAAGATAATCATTGATTGCAGGTTCCCGGCGTGGTTCAACAAAGAGGAAGTTCCAATAGTCTCAGATTTCAACGAGTTCCCAGAGGAAATCAGAAGGAGGGTTATGGATAAGTTCGACAGCATTATGCGCAGGGATGGCAACAATCGAGCAAATTACCAAAGTGTAGCTGGTCGCAATTAATGACGCACACTTATGGAACAATTTGAAAGTCTTCGAGAAAGAATGCCCGTGTTTTTCTTTCTCCAACAACACTTGAAATCAAGTGTACTTGTGGCAAAAGATGTTGCTACAAATTTTGACCATACAACATATGATTTTGGAGTTGAAGATTTCATGGTAAGGGATCTTCGTGTAATCGACTGCGCAAATTACTGGCTTCTTCTTGAACAGACCTGAGTTCAATGCTATTCTAACAAGATCGTCATTGACTGCAGTTAACTTACCCCAGATTTCCATCTGGACGCGTACTCTTTGGATGCCGAACAGCTTCTTCACTCGATACAGAAACTCCGTGCCTGAAGGCGCCTCTATGTGGTGTTGATTCTCAGGTCTTCCAAGGCAGTCTCGGCGCAGGTGTTGTTCAGCGAAAGGTAGGGTAATCGTGCATAATGCACTTGTAGATAGCACGGTACCCGGATCCATGACCCCAACAGCTAGGAAGAGGGCTCAGGGAGCGGTCAATAATAATAGCTTGATTTTCAGACCCGTTGTTTGATGTAGGTGTATGTCACAGGATTCACAGATGACAGATCGCGTTTCAGAGTGTCATCCGGTGTTTATCTTCACAAGAGCGCCAAAGAAGCTATTGATGCTCTGAAACGTGCTCTCCGAAATAAACAGATTCCAAGAGAGATCTACCTTGACAACGCAAAGCAGTTCATCGCTAAAGAGTTCAAGGAAGAGGTCAGGAACCATGGAATCAAGCTGATCTTCGGTAAACCGTACCATCCGAGAGGAAGAGGCAAGATCGAGAGATACCACAAGGTACTATGGCAGGGGCTCATAACTCGAGTGAAGTTCAAATCTCTGGATCACTTCAAAATGGAGCTGAAGAAGTTTGACAGGCAGCACAACTACTGGAGGAAGAATCAGTCACTTGGGTGGAAGACTCCAGCTCAAATCTACAACGACGAAAGATACCGGAACAAGAAGAGGCCGAAAAATAGTGTCGTTTAGTGACATTATCTCTGGCACTCTACAGTTAGATACTCAGGGAGCCCTTGCCCAAAGACGAAGCGGTATAGGGATCTCGAGAGTTATCGCGATGCGGGGGCATTCTTGAACACACAAATCACAGTGAAAACATTCGTCCGGATACTTGATTTGTGGTATCTTTCGCTTATCAAAACTCCCAAAATACACATCTGTTGGACAAATTTCAACGCATCTTCCACAAGGAACACATTTTTCTTTGTCTATTGTTGGAGGCAAAAATCATCAACCTCTGCTAGTCTATACCTCTTGAGTAGACTACCATCGATCCTTTTTCCTTCTTGACAAACAAGAACTTTCTGAACTCTGCGTCATTCGGCTCAGGATAATCAGAGCGAATGTGCCCAAGTTTCGGCCTGCTTTCTCTTCGTTCCCTTGCCGCAACCAATGCCGCCTCTGCAACATCTATCAAATTGAGTGTTTCAACGCAGTGCATGAGCTCGTGTTGATTACTTGCCGAAAGCTTGGACAATGCCTGCTTTCTTAATTCAGAAAGAAGACTGAGGCCCACTGCAAGTGAGGACTCTGATGTCTTGGGTCCCGCATGATAACTCATAATATTTTGGAGTGCCAACAAGGTTTCTTGCCAAGAGGAACCGCGCGGCCTTCCCAGTAAAGTGAGCAGAAGATTGAACCTTTCTTCCATGATCGAAGAATCGTATGTCGGCGAGGACGCCGTTATTGAGTACTCGGCAGCAGTCTCGCCCGCTATCCATCCCTGAACCGCAGCGCCCATTGCAACATTTCTGGTGGTTCCTCCGGTCTCTTCTCCCGCTGCAAAGACTCCGGGCATTGATGTCTCGCACTTTTCGTTGATTGCTATTCCGGAAAGCCCCTGAGCAAGAGTTGGTTCGTACGTGCCAAATTCCAACTGGACTTTACGAAGATCAATCTTCTCAGCATCCCAATAGTCAACCATCGCCCTAGCTCCTTCGCTGAACATATTCTGACGCGTCATCTCAATGTCTTTGTCATTGCTTTGACTGCAATCGAGAAAAATCGGCCCTTCTCCGTCTTCAACAGCCTTCGTCATCTTAGGGATGTTGTAAGAGATACTTTGCTCCAGCAGTTCACCTTTGGCGTTAACGAATCTACTACCCAAAAACGACGCGCCCCTCGTCCCTCGTTCCAGCGGTAGCGGGCCTGTTCTTATGAATCTCCATTCCATTCCAACTAGCTCGATTCCGGCCCTAAATGCAATAGCTCTGCCATCGCCGGTCTGATTTGGGTTCATGGTGTTGAAAAGCAAGCCAGCTGGATTCTTGTACATCCAAATCGTCTTTCCCGTCGCAATGATTACCGCCTTTGCCTGGAAGAATGTCATCTTGTCGTCTCTTGTTGAAAATGCGACTGCTCCTGACACGCCATCGGGACCCCGAACAAGATCGAAAACAACGGCATGGTTTATTATTCTCACTCCTCTTCTCCTCATTTCGCGGGTCAGTTTCATTTTCATACCTTCGCCTTCTATTGCGATCCAAAACGGGGCTTTTTTCTCTTCCTTTTTTACGGGCCTGATTTTTCCGTTCTCATCTCTCACTCTAACTCCAAATCTCTCGAAATCCTCGAGCCGAGCGGCACTGTTGGTGGCTATTACTGTT
>JAKAPU010000187.1 GCA_021806865.1 archaeon | reverse complement strand
GATCTAAAGTTGGATCCTTTTGGAAGAGTGGGTCCACTTCTTCTGTTGGTGTAACTACGGCGACTTCTCTGAGGCGACCTATGCCTTGGGCTCCCCACTTCTTCTCCCAGATCTTCTTGATCTCATCTATATAATCAACTTCTGAATGATATTTGTAGTAACGCGGTGGCTTTTCTTCTCGTAAATAGGAAAGACCGAAAGAGATTCGGAGCCTGAATGTTCTGTAACAAATTCGTTCTGTTCGGTCAAGGAAATCTTCATGATTTTGGATCATATGCATCTATTTATCATTAGTTGCCCAAAGCTATCCTCAGACATTTCGAGCGAGCTAGGCGTACTTGCTTGTTCTGATGATCTATTCAATCAAACTCATTCCTGTGGAAAATTTGACTTTCGAAATAGCACCGATTCAGTTCAGACGCTTCTCTTATTCAGCAAATCAAATTCGCGCGCTTTTGAATTTTGAATCGTGCAAATGCTCACTGCATATAGAATATATCTCCGACGAGAAAAGATAAATGCTTCAGCTAAAAGATGCAAGGAGATCATGCATTTCGGGGTTTTTGACTACGTAACTTGGGCAAGAGGCAAGTCGGAAAACGAAGTTTACCAAGGAGAGCTGGACCTTGTTAGGAAGGCGGAGGAATTTGGTTACGAGCATTACTTCAATCCTGAACACCACTTCCTCGATTTCTGCTTACTGCCGAACCAGGAGGTATTCATTTCTGCGGCAGCCGCTGTTACAAGGAAAATCCAGTTCGTGCCGTTCGGGTTTATTCTGAATTATCGCAACCCGATTAGAACTGCGGAGACGATAGCAATGATAGACCAAATATCTGGTGGCAGGATGCATTACGGCATTACTAGAGGGTCTGTAGAATGGGAGTATGAACAGTTTGGAGCTACTTGGAAGGAACCAGAGAGAAGGGAGATTTTTGAAGAGTCGTACGAAGTTACTCTGAGAGCGTTGAAAGATAACCCATTCTCATTCCATGGTAAGCACTTCAACTATGACAATCTTGTGGTACTGCCTCGTCCATTCCAAAAGCCGTACCCTCAACCTTGGTTTCCTGGGACACAGAGCGAAACATCTACAAAATGGGCTGCTTCTCGCGGAATGCATACAGCAGCTCACTATATCTCGAACCAGTCCGCACGATCAATTTTTGACATGTGGAAAAAGTATTGGGTTCCCTCCGAAGTGACTAAAAGCCCAATATTGTCTTTAGATAGACACGTAATTGTCGGTGAGGATCTGGAGAAGACGCGAAGGGAAGCAGTAGAACCGCTTCTGGGTTTTTGGCAGCATATCTTCAGTTATCGCCATTACAAGGGTCTTGAAACGAATCTCGAATGGTATAGGCAAAGCATTGAAGGAGCAAACCTGAAAGACGAAACCAAGGCTAAGCCCTGGGAAGATTTTGAGTTCATGGACAAGAATGATTTGGTTATAGTAGGGGATCCCACGACCGTTGCGAGGAAGATTCTCCGTGCCAAAGAAGAAACAGGGATGAATTACTTCACGTCGATATTCCACTTTGGTTCTCTTTCAATAGAAAGAGCCGCTGAAAGCATGCGCCTGTTTGCAAAGAAGGTTATCCCACTTGTGAACGAGGCCGAAGCCAACTAGGAATTAGGAAGAGATTAGCACATTGGATAGCTTAGGATGACAATCCTTTATCTCGGAAATCCTGTAGAATCCCTTGTCAGCATTATCATCGAGTTTTTCGACATCAAATATCTTCACACTCTTAGCGAACTTCTAAGATCATTTCTAACGCTTGCGTCGTTTATGACGTCGTAATCAACGATTAGACTTTCTTAGAGTCCACAGCAGTTTCATATCATCATAGTGTAGAGTATTGCATCACCGCTTTAGAATGGAACATTCCTAGGAATTATGGTAATCGAGCGTTCAAAATGTGAGAGAACTATACGGTTTGAATAGTCCTTAACTAACAGCTCAATATTCAGGAAATCACATGACTTTCGATCGGAAACTGTCTCTGGCTAGCGCATGGCTCGTCATATTCTTCGTTTATCTCGTAACAATTATCATTTCTCCGTTGCTGTATCTCATTATCGGCCAACTAGACTTGAGCTTCTTCAAAGCCGGACTGGTTATAGTCGCGCCCGTCACTGTCCTAGTCTTCTTGTCTATTGTGGGTGGATTGCTTGGAGACAAGTATCAATTCAAATGGTTAGTCACCTTGGGAATCACAATTATGGGTCTTGTTTTTTTGGCGGGTTAGCAACTTCGTTTGCAACAATGCTTCTATTTTCCGTCGTCATTGGCACCGGCATAGCTTTGATCTACCCAAACCTTCCCAAAATGATACCATATGTTTTCCCTCCGGACCTCAAGTCATACAAGATAATATTGCAGATATGTCGTAAGAAGTTCGAATCATGACGATTACCACGAAAGCTGACGAGGTAGTCATTCGCAATATAATGCTAATCAATGTTCCAGCTTGGAACATTGAGCTAGAATCGGGTAACCGGTCTTACGCTAGGACGATCTAAGCTGCTTCGAGCAGAGTTGTTTCAGATGAGACCTCACTTTGTCCAGAACATCTTTCTGTCGGCAAATTTCAGCTCGTGAAAAAACAAACTTCGGCAGTTTGTGATTTGTGCGGTCAAGCATACTGCGAATCACATTTAACCCTGGCTCCTGATGGGATCTATTATTGCTCAGAGCATCTTCCAGCGCAGTACAGGCCTCAGGAAGATTCTAAGTCAAAATTCGGGTTGAAACTGCCTTTCGGGCGCTAGCAATCTTCTGACCCCGAAACGCACAGCCACAAGAGAAGAGACCGAAGAACTAAATTGTCAGTGATATCTGCAATTGACTACACAACTCAATCGCCTCTGTCTTGCCGAATAATAGCAATAGCACATAGACTAGCAAACTTTTTCGTACGCACAATAGCAGCCACCTGTGTCAAATAACATAGGCTCTCATGTTTAATTCCAAGAGCTCTTGTGACGGACACATGACCAATCCCAAGCCAGAATTGGAGGGCAAGCTGGAAACGGCTATTCATCTTGTAGAGCAGGTAGAGACAGAGGTCGACCTACTAACGTTGAACAAAGCGATCGCCACCATTCTTGTGCAAAGGGCGCAACCAAAACCAGCGTGGCAGAAGTGGTTTTGTGAAAGGTTTGAAGACATTGAAGCTGTGTCAACAAGCAGCATGAATCCCTTGATGCCAGATCTTTCGTAGCAAGACTATCTGTGTTCTTGTATTCAAATCCATTTAGTAGCGGCACCTTCACGTAACAATGTCGAAGACTGGGCTCATAGATTGATTCTTTCCTTTGCAACGTAAATCACTGAACCCGCCTCAAGTTTTGTGTCATGCATTGGATTTACCTTGAGTCCTTTCTCATTCCTGATCGCGAGAATCGTTGCGCCATTTCTCAGATAGGCACTAGCCAGTTCCGCGTAGCTCTTGCCGAGGAAAGTGTTCGCCATCCTGTCTTCGAAGATTTCGTCACCTGACTTTGCGGTCAGGAGCATTTGCATGACTTCTACGACACCCGGATCGACAGCCGCTCTTGAGAGAAGTTTTGCTGATACCTCGCCCCGAACTACGACTTCATCAGCTCCAGACGATTTGGCATTCTCAACGCTGTCTTGTTTCAGAAGCTCGACAACTATGTGGGCGTCCTGATTGAGTTTTCTTGCATTCATTGTACCAAGAATCGTCTTCGCGTCGATTGCACTTGCCAGTTCGCCATCTACAATCGTTTCCGAGAGCACTATTATGGAACGTGCCTGCTCCACACTTGCCTTTTGCAAGTCCGAAAGGTGCAAGCATGTTCCTTTTACGAATTCTAAATCCTCGATAGGGCGCTTGTCGATCTGAGCAAGGACGATCACGTTCTGGTTTTGTTTCCCGATTTCCTCTACAAGCTCGTCTGCTATCGAATTCCAGTTGCAGATCAATACATGGCTGCGCATTTTGATTCTATGTTCTCCAGCTCTGGCTCCAAGGGAATAGTCTATCAAAGCGGAGGCAAATCCCGCGCTAAAAAAACCTATGATCCCGATTCCGAAGATCATCAGGACCAGCGCGTTTACACGGCCCCAGAAAGTGACAACCGGCGTGTCACCGTATCCCACTGTTGTAATTGTCTGCATTACGAACCAGAGGCTGTCGAAGAGACTCTTAACGCCGGTGCCTGATGCATTCCTCTCCAAAATATACTCGGAGACTGTTCCGTAAGCGATAACGCAGATTGCAAGTATGAGCAGGCGAATTAGGTTCTTACGGAGGTATTTCCTGAACTTTTTGAAGTAGATCGGCAACATCAACTGTTAGATTCCTGCTCAAAATTCTATTTGGTCGAGTTGTCACAAAGAAGGGTAAAAAAAGATACGCCACAAATTCGTTTCGCAGCATACAGGTTTCATTAACTAGATCAGAACGTTATCTGTTGTTTTGCTCAGGCATTGCCTTTCTGCAAACGTCTGAACTGCTCTAACGTTAGACCTTTGGACTTGGCTAAGGCGATGATCCTCCTAGAGCTGAATTCACATTCTCTGCAAATCCACGCCGAACAAAGAGCGCAATATTTAACCTCCTTTATTGAGACATCATCAAGCGTCAGCCTGCAAACATCGCAGATGCCCTGTGTCATGATACATTCGCCATTTTCAAGGATATTTGAACTTCAATGTGACAAAAATCATATACTTTGAGGTTCTGAGCGTTGAGAAAGATGACTTGGCCAAGTACTACTACCGGGCAACTCTAAAACCGTTCAATGGTTAACTCTTCCGCCATATGGTAGCACAGTCAGAGAAGATTCAGATAATGCCGTATATCTATTTGGTAAGGCAATAAGAATCGCCCATAATAACTAGAGAACAGAACTCGAGTTCAGCGCGGTCGCCGGGATTTTACATCCGCAGTACAGTTCTCTTCTCCAATCTTATTCTTGGAAAAGAGATTTTTGTCCATGAATGCTCTAATACAGAACGAGAATATAAGTTTTGAAATCTAGATCTCTGTACCTATCTTATCTCCACTCTTCCATCCTGGCAATTGGGAAAGATGAAAGCGGAAGACGTACTTTCAAGTGCTACTTCTATCCGCGCGAACTTCGGTATGCGCTCCGATCTCTAGTGGATAACCGGTTCAAAGAATTTCCGACTCGGCCCCTTACTTTGCCGATTACTTCACTGTGTTGCAGGATGACCAACCCAATTGGATTAGTCTAGATTCGAAGCTATGGGAAAGTCTATTTCGCTCACGCAACCAGCCACTTAATAAGAAGAT
>JAKAPU010000186.1 GCA_021806865.1 archaeon | reverse complement strand
CTGAAAGCAGTATTCTCCTTTGAGATCGATCCGTCTCTGTTTCCCACCCAGGCCCCGCAGAATCCAGCATTTCCGGCCTTGGAATTCCAACTCCACGCTGGTATGGCGATTGATTTGGCTTGCTCTCCAGGCGGGGCCTCTGTGGCATGCATATTCGTCTGTGTTGCTGCCGTGCGCCCTAAAATATAGACAATTTTTGACGCTGCGACTTTAGTTTGCAAATCAGGGCTGACAAGATTTTCTATCTTCAGGAGCTCGTACGCGGAATTCTGCAAGAGTTCATTTGCTTTGTTTTCATCACTTGTAGTTACTATATGTCGCACGTCACCGTAGTACCGAGGAGATTCCAATCTAAACGCGCCCCTCCTTGAGGATCGCCACAATGGTGTTGGCGTAGTTATCACAGGTAGCTTCTGAAAATCTAAACCGTCTGGCGGCCTCGTCTTTGATTCTGAGTCTGAATCCTTCAGTTATCGGTTCTTGCGTCCGGAATAGAAGCTCCCGGGCATATGCGAGAAGTTGTTCGATGCGCTCTTGCCTCTCGCTCGCTAGGACAGCATGCGCAAAGAAGACTTTAATTGCAGGTGTTGTGCTCACTAACTTGACACCTCCGTCGGATTGGTACTCTGGCTCAGGGTCACTGGAAGCGCAGCTGGGCGGCTTGTGACATCACCACTGCGCCTTTCTTTTTTCTTATCGAAAGGCATCGGTCTATACGGCCTACACATTTCGAACAGTTTCGCTTCTGTAGATATCACAATTATTTTTCTTGTCCATTTGCGCATCCTACGAAGGAAAGTCAGAAATGCCTCAATTTTAGCATAATCCGCGCCTTCCTCAATGGCAATAACCCACTGTTTTAGGCGATCGTCGTTCTCAAGTCTGAGCAGCAGGCGCGCCATATCTCTGACTTCACTTCTTCTAAAGTTGAGTTCCTTTTGCAATTCAACTCTGTACTGTGCAGGGTTTGCTAACCACTCAAACGTAGCCAGCTCATAAGGCTTCAGCACATTTGAAACCCATTGGTGCTCGCTTTGCGAATTAATCAAAAGGAAAGGAATCCCTCTGTGCGCGCATTCTATGAGGAAAATGTCCTGAGTTGTGCTCTTCCCCGACCCCGGTACGCCATAAATTACAGCAGGTGCTAGATCGGCAAAAATATTTTGAAAGTTGCCAATGGGATTGTCCTCTTCGGGTCGGACTAGCTGGATGAGTCGATGGAACGCGGCCGACTTTGTAGGCACGCCGAGCGCAACCTTGTAAGCGCTATACGGGTCGAAATCCTCCGCATGAATTTTGATGGATTTCTGCCCTTTTTGGGTGGTAGATACTTTGCGCATTTTTATGCGTGAACAAAGGAGATACACCTGCATTTAAGACCTACGTAGATACAATAAACATGCATAATGAACCTACCCTTTGAACCTACGTGAGGACAAATACCATCCCCTCCATTAACAGAAGCAATCGGAGAGCACACTCGACGCACAAGTTAGCCTCAGCTTTCTTGGAAAGTCGAGAAGATTAGATTTCTTTTGTTGAGATAAAGGAAGGATTGAAGGTTCAGTTACTTGCAATCTGCGAGGGCAAATGATCTTGATATGCGCCAAGCCTTAGAGCTGAAAATGCAAAACGAACCAACTCATTTCCAAGACTTTTGAATCCCCTCGACTAGCCTTGCTATTCCGTGGGGATCATTTAATCCTCCCCACTTCATTACTACTCTTCCATTTTCAATGAAAGAGACATCTCCGATTGAATGGCTCTCTCCATATCTTACCCCATCGAATTGCCCAAATCGGACAGCGCCAGAATAGTAGGTTCCATAAGAGAGGCCCTGGCTTTCACGTCGTTAGTTCATGATCGTGACGATTACGTTCCTTATGTCTGCACTTGCAATGCCTTTCGACTGAACGTCATAAATCACAGCCCTCAGATTAGCGATGGCCAGAACTTTTTCAGGGTGCCTGTGAATTATGCCTTGCATGATTTCATGAGACCACACTATTTGTTCTCCCGGAGTCAACGGAATTTGAGGAGTAGTGTTCAACTGGAGAGATCCTCCACTGCATCACGAAACGTCGGGATCTCTAAAAAGAATGCGTAAATGTGTTAAACGAATCTTCCGATGGACTAGACAAGCATATGTTCGATGAAGTTTAGTCGCTTCTTGATGGCCTTCGAATCATCTTCAGAAAAAGTGATAGTCTGCCAAGCAGACTACTCTGTGGCAGTTTTCTTGTGTAACGACGACGAATGAATACTAACCCCAACCTGAAATTGAAATTGGTTCTATCTTCAATAAGAGCCGCTTTTCATCAGGTTGTCTGTACGGATATTTGTCCTGTCCCAGGTACTTCTTTGCCATCTTGTCGATGTGCTCTTCTGCCACCTTACCGTGGATCTGCTCCACAACCTTGCCCTGAACTGTGATCATCGAGTATGGATTTGTTTGGTCTGCGACAGCCACCGCAACGCGAGGGTCTCTTCCAATGTTCCTCGCTTTCCTCCTCGTAGGAGTAACATTGATCAAGATGTACTTTCCGTCAGTGTCCACCCATGTGGGGGTGACTTGGGGGGAGCCATCTTTGTTCAGAGTCGCTACGAAGGCGAAGTTCTTCGCGTCAAAGAATTTCCTTTGATTTTCAGAAAAGGTGATCATTTCCTAGCTTTCACCAATTCTATTGGTTCGGCCTGCACGACCATATATTGTTGTGGGCAGTAGATTCTCTTGATGCGACAATAGTCACTCCTGCAGTATGGTTGCTGGTAATCCTCCAATTCGGAAGTATTATCGCAAAATTCAATTTGCTTAAATTGCAACACAAAAGCAAAATCAAAATCACGCTGAACTTGAATGAACGAGAAACAAACAGGCGAAGGTCAACAGCTCCAGGAACGTGGGGTCTTCAAGTATCCGAAGAGCAGACTTCTTGCAGTTTCTACACTCTTTGCATGCGTTCTAGGAATCGCATCTATGATTAGTATCCCGATCCCAGGACCGGTTCCTATAACTCTGCAAGTCTTCGTGGTGTACCTAATTGCGATGATCCTCGGTCCAAAAGCGGGAACATTGTCATGTCTAGTCTATGTGCTTTTTGGAGTGTGCGGGCTGCCGGTCTTTGCTGGATTAACTTCTGGACTTTCGGTGCTCATCGGCCCCACTGGAGGGTACCTCTTCGGCTTCGTTGCAGGGCCGTCCATCGGGGGAATATTCTGTCGTAGAAGAGGAGCTTCGAAACAGAACGACATGATCAGACTTTGCCTCTGCGCTGTCACCGTGTTGTTCATGATCTATTCAATCGGAGTTCTCTGGCTTTCATTCTATGTTGGAGGAAGCATACGATACGCTTTCGAATTAGGGGCCGTTCCATTTATTCCACTCGATATATTGAAGGCGGTGATCGCACTTCCTATTGCGCTCCAAATAAGATGGTCTCGCCTTGGAATTCCAATTGCTATATGAGTCAAAAGACACCGCGGAATAATCTTTACTGAAGTGAGCGAGATCGATCGGACTCAGAAACCACCAATTGTCTTCCTAGAACCGCGTTGTGGAGTTCCTTCTTACAACTCACAGTTAAGCGTGAGTCAGAGTCTTTTCGAAGATTGCGACCGAAGTACTTGATTTAATTACTTGACTCTGCGACTCGAAATTCATGACCGGGAAAAGAGGATTGGGATTGGTACACCACGGAGGAAAGGAAATGGTGTGGGGTAAAGGCGCAATTGCCGGAAATTTCGTCTTCCTGTCAGGAGCCGAAGCCAGAAGTGAAGAGAACGACGCTACCATACAAGGAATAAAGGCTCAAACAGAAACGGCCCTAAACCGTATAAAATCGAGACTTGAAGAGGCTGGCACTTCGATTGAGAATGCGGTGAAATTTGTTTGGTACCTGGCCGACAGATCCCAAGAACAGGCCTTCTACAATGCAAGAGACGGCTGGATGGCGGTTAATGCACCAGAACTCCTCAAACAACGCTCCTACGCTTCAACGCTATTGATTGTAGGTTTGGCGCGTCATGACATGCTCATTGAGATTGACTGCATTGCATTTATTGATGGTTAACAGATTCGCAAGAGAAAATGTGATTCAGATGCTTGTTGTTGAGCTGACCAAATACAACACCTTGCCTTCAGCCCAAGTGAGAAGCAGGCACTTTGAATACATAAGAAAGGCTGGTGCGGGGGGCAAGGTAGTGATGGCTGGCAGATTTGCTGACGCACTCGGAGCCTTGATAATCTGGAAGGTTTCGTCTTTTGAAGAGTGTCGCAAGTTAGCTGAAGAAGATCCATACTTTCAGGAAAACTGGATAACATACGAACTCAGGGAATGGCCAGCGGTCTTTGATTATACAGTGGACCCACCCAAGATTCCGTAGCTAATACTGGGCAAAACAAGAAGTGAGTTGGCAGAAGCAATCGAAGACAATAGGTGAAACTCTGTAAAACGGCAAAGTCATATTCAATACACTGAAGATAGGCTAGCAGGACAAGAGACATCCAATGACGCAAACGGATTCCCACCGATCTGCTGACTGTTGGAGCATCGTGTGTATCTATTTCTGATTCGGCCGTTCGTCAGAATGCCGCTTGGCTTTGTGAACACCACTATGAGCTAGTTTGACTTCGATCTCCAACATTGAGAATCGTATCTCCAGTTTATCTAAGAATTAGTACAAAGATACTCAGGATTCCGTTGGGAACAATAGAGGCGCGCACCTGGGAGAAATCTGTTGAGACTATAATGGCGCGCGAGGTCGTCGCAGCCGACTTGCATACAACGGTGAAAGCTGCGGCGGAGATCATGAGATCAAGAAGGCATAGCTGCCTAATTGTCATAAGCAAAAATCTCGCGGTTGGAATAGTAACTGAGCGGGACATTGTCCAGAAAGTTACAGCTGAGGGCGTGGATCCGGGAAAAGTCTTCTTTGAAGATATCATGTTCACGCCGCTTGTAACGGTAAGAGCCACCGCTACAATTAGAGAGGTTGCTGAAAAAATGTGTACGTATGAGATTAGAAAAATGGTTGTTACAGACGATCAAGGTCGGCTCGTTGGACTAGTCACAGCGGGAGACCTTGCAAAATGGCTAGCAGAGCAGAAGAACTATTTAGATCCCGCGCTCAATGCGATTGCCCGTTTGAAGCTACCTTCCGAGGGCGGACCGTATCGCTAAAGATAATCCGCGAACTTTTGCAGTGGACTTAAGGAACACCTATTTGACCAAAGTTTTAGGTGTTACGCACATGTGATTCAGCGCATTAAACGCGTAAATCATAGTTTCGTATATTGAACTAATAGATCG
>JAKAPU010000024.1 GCA_021806865.1 archaeon | reverse complement strand
AAAGTAGAGGGCGCCTATTCGGCAATGATCCTTGATTCTGATGGCCAGCTCCATGCTTTTAGAGATGTACATGGGATCCGTCCCTATTGTTTTGGGATTAGAGAGGGCTTAGTAGCGTTTGCATCTGAAACTCCTGCACTTGACATCAATGGTTTTGACAAGTACGAGTACGTAAAACCAGGCGAGCTTGTGTCAGTTTCTCCAAGTGGGAAAGTACACCGGAGGCAAATCAGAAGACCAAAACCGGCACTCTGTGCCTTCGAGTTTGCATATTTTTCCAGACCTGATACGATACTCAACGGAACCACAGTCCCTACATACAAGATCAGAGAGGCATTTGCACAGAGGCTTGCAGTAGACTTCAAGAGAAAGCTTGAGCACGACGACATCATCGTCTCAATGCCAGAGACCGCCGATGATGCTGCCTACTCGTTGCACGTTTCGACCGGGCTTCCATGGGAGCGAGCAGTGAGGAAGAACAGGTACGTCACCAGGCGTGCGTTCATATCTGGTAAAGGAGACAGGAATAACGTAATCGACAAGAAGATGAATATTGTGTCCAGGGAAGTCGATGGAAAGAATGTGGCGGTTGTCGAAGACAGCATAGTGCGCGGAGACACGACTAGGATAAACATAGGGAAGCTTCGGAATGCCGGCGCAAAGAGAGTCGATGTCTACGTGACTTTTCCCAAGATATCCAATCCCTGTCTTTATGGAGTTGACATGTCAACTTACGGGGAGCTTTTGGGAGCGAGACTGACTCCTGAAGAAATTTCGAATTGGATTGGAGCTGACTCAGTTAACTATCAAAGAGAGGAAGGCCTTGTGAAGGCTATAGGCCTGAAGCAAAACCAATTGTGCCTCGCTTGTGTGACAGGAAAGTACCCAACAAAGGAAGCCCACAGACTTGCAAGAGAAATCAGGAAGAAATACGTTAGTGGTTTTTCAGAAGGTGGCAAGAGAATCTACGAGCGAAACCAGTAGAGTGACAAACGAAAATGGTCAATGCCAATTACAACCTGCTGGTGATAGGTTCTGGGGGCCGTGAACATGCGCTTGCATGGAAGCTCTCTCAAAGCGATCTAGTTGGCAAGGTCTTCGTTGCACCCGGCAATGGTGGAACTGAGGAACTTAATGTCGAAATCAAGGCTAACGACTTTGCAGGCCTATCTGAATTTGCAATGAAAAATTCCTGTGTGACACTTGTAGGCCCAGAAGTGCCGTTGTCTAGCGGAATTGTCGACTATTTTTCTGAGAGACAATTGCCAATCGCAGGACCCACTCGCGATCAAGCAAAGCTGGAATGGAGCAAGTCCTATGCCAAAGAAATGATGCGCGGAAATAACATTCCAACAGCTCAATTTCAAGTGTTCTCAGAAGCAGAGAAAGCAATAGACTACGCCTATCGACAGAGTGGACGGGTCGTTGTGAAAGCCGATGGGCTCGCTGCCGGGAAGGGCGTGTTTGTCTGTTCGTCACCGGACGACGCAGAGCGGGCGATTCGCTCAGTGTTGAAGGATAGAATCTTTGGGGAATCTGGATCAGAGATAGTTGTGGAAGAGAAGCTCGAGGGGCGAGAAATTTCGCTGATGACCATTTCTGACGGAAGCAAAGTTCTCCCTTTTGGAACAGCTACGGATCACAAGAGAGCGTTGGACGGTGACAAGGGACCGAACACTGGTGGGATGGGAGCGTACTCTCCGGCTTTGCGTTTTGGTGACCGAGAGATTGAAGACGTGATGCAAAGAGTAGTACGACCAATCGTGCGCCTGACGGGCTTTCGTGGTTTCCTTTATGTCGGATTGATGCTGACATCATCAGGTCCAAAGGTGATCGAGTTCAATTCCAGACTGGGTGACCCAGAGACGCAGGTGATAATTCCAAGATTAGAGACAGACCTGCTCGAACCAGTGTTATCTGTGGCTCAGTACCCTGGTTGGCCGAGTATCGCTGACATTGATCTGCGATGGAGCAAGCTTTGGTTCTCTGCAGTCGTAATGTGTTCTGAGGGCTATCCTTCAAATCCAAGAACCGGCGACGAAATTGCAGGTATCGAAAGAGCCGAAAAAGTTGAACAGACAGTAATTTTTCACTCCGGTACGAAAAGAACGAACGGAATACTCCGAACAAACGGTGGTCGTGTTCTGTGCGTCACAGCTGCAGGCGAGACTCTCGACGAATCAACTGCGAGAGCATACTCCTCAGTCAATTTAATTTCGTGGAAAGGCGAACACCATCGTCACGACATCGGAATTCCTGCTGCTTCGCTTAGGTGATTACAGAATTGACCAAATCAATCCTAATCCTTGCATCGGGCAGAGGAACAGACTTCCAAGCAATCGTCGATCATCAGAAATTGGGTATCCTAAAAGATGTCAAGATCAGAGGACTTGTCTGCAACCATTCAGGCGCGCCAGTGGTCTTGCGAGCGAGGAATGCATGCATTCCTGTGTACGAATTTGAAGGTGTAACTGGAAAGAAATTTGCATCAAAGGAAGAGAGAGACCGGGCGCGTGAATCGTTCGAAGAAAAATGCCTCGACTTGATACATAAGGAGTCTATTGAATACGTGATTCTTGCTGGTTTTGATCAAATAGTATCTAACAAGCTCGTTGAAGGCTTCAAGATGAAGATCATTAACATTCATCCCGCATACGATATGAAGAAATTCGGTGGAAGGAATATGGTTGGAATGAAAATACATGAAATGGTGATTCAAAGCCGTGCGAAGTACACAGGATGCACTGTACATTTTGTTACAGCCGACATCGATCAAGGACCCGTCATCCTGAAAAGAAAAGTCATTGTGGAGCAAGGGGAAACACCAGAATCACTGGAGAAGAAAGTACTATGCGCAGAGCACTTGGCTTACCCCAAAGCGATTCAGCTCTTGGCGGACGAGCGCGTTCAAGTAGATTCTTCTGGAAAGCGTTGCTTTGTAGACATGTACAGCAATGATTGGGACCTCCAATGGGAAGACAGACAGACGAAATTCAAAGGTGTTGAATGAGACATGGAGGCTACGATAATGTATGCCGAGCCTGTCGTCGCACAACTTAAGGCAAAGATATCCGCACAGGTCATCAAAATCAGGAAACAAATAGGACGACCACCTAGGCTTGTGGCGCTCTTGATTGGTGATGATCCAGTTTCACGCACTTATGTTGACCTGAAACGCAATGATTGCTTGGAAGTCGGAATTGAATCAGAAGTTGTAGACCTTAGTGGTTTCGGCAAAGCAGAAGCTCCTAAGATCATAGTTGACAAAATCAAGGAACTTAACGACAACAATGCCATAGACGCAGTAATACCGCAAATGCCGTTCAGCGGAAAGATTTCGGACGAGTTGGTCTTCTCTACTCTGAGTGCCGACAAAGATGTCGATGGACTCACCCCGTTTCGATTGGGCAAGCTTCTTCGAGGGGAATACGACTTGGAGACATCATTGTTACCGTGCACGCCCAAAGGCATCGTGCTTCTCTTGCAGCATTACGGAGTCACGATAGAGGGAGCGGATATTGGCGTCATAGGCAGAAGCACTCTTGTTGGTGAACCCGTCAGAAAACTCCTGCAGGATAGGGGAGGAACCGCCTCCTGCTACCATACGAAGACCAAGGGTTTGTTGCAGAAGATTTCGCAATCAGACATTGTCGTAGCGGCGATAGGCAGGCCTCCAGAATTGTATGGCGAACAAGGGTTTCGCCTGTTTGGTAGCATGGTCAAATCTGGCTCGGTCGTTGTTTCTGTGGGTGTGAGAAGGGACGCAACTACGAAGAAGATGCTCTTTGACACAGATACCAAATCACTCAAAGGAGTATGTTCGTTTGTCACTCCTAACGTTGGAGGCGTCGGTGCAATGACACGCGCGACTTTGTTGCTGAATACGGTGAACGCTGTTAATCTTCGTCTGAACCTTAAGATCTAGAAATTCTTCTCAACGTAATCTATCATAGATTTGAAAATGCCAAGGCCATCTCCATGCGGGAGCATCTTTCTTTCCTTCGTCCAGTCCGGCAGCTGGTAACCTCGATACGCATCTTCGGGGTGAGGCATCAATCCGAAAACAGTCCCTTCCTGGTTGCAAATGCCAGCAATGTCTAGAGCTGAACCATTGGGGTTTTCTGGATACTTTCCGCCAGCGATTCTACCGTCTTCGTACGAGTATTGCAGCGCAATCTGGTTGTTCTGTATGAGCTTTTGGAGTACTTCTTGGCTAGCAGTTATGAATCTCCCTTCTCCGTGTGCAACCGGAAATCGCGCGACCTCTTTCATTTCTTGAGTAAATATGCAGTTGGAAGCGGAATTTTTCTTCACATAAATCCAGCGACACTCGAACTTTGCTGAACGGTTGCTTGCCAGTGCCAACTGAAGCGGGTCAACAAAATTGATTGAAGGAAGCAGACCCGCTTCGATCAGGGCCTGGAAACCATTACACACTCCAAGAATCGGCTTCTTTGATTCAACAAATGTCTTCAAGTCTTCCTTGAGAAAGGCCTGCAAGCGTCTTCCCCATATCGCCCCTGCACGGACGTAATCTCCGTACGCGAACCCTCCTGGCAGTACCAGTGCATTGTATGAAGCCAGATTTCGCCTGCGGAGAATATCGTTTAGGTGAAGCACTTCGACGATTGCGCCTTGATCTTCGATGCAATCTGCAATGTCTCCATCTCGATTCGTGCCTCCAACCCGAACCACGCAGACTCTGATCTTGTCACGCAGCATTGTATCGACGATCACCCAACCGGAAAAGTTCTAAGCCACGCTTTGTAGCAGTCGGCAGTCTTCAATTCAAGGAGCTTCTTCCCAAGCTTGTCATTCACAATTAAGTTGTCTCTACGGACCGTTCCAATCTTCTTGGCAGGAAAGCCTTTCATCATTTTGTCGAACTTGTCCTCTTCACCTTGCTCCACTTCCATCACGAAACGAGAATTTGATTCTGAAAAGAGCTGATCAGCGACTCCCAATGTATCTTCTTGCAAAGTGACCTCTGAGCCCAGACCGTTAGCAAAGCACATTTCGGACAGACAGACAGCCAGTCCTCCTTGAGAGATGTCATGACATGCTCTGACGTATGGTTGATCTGTCACGCGGTTGATAGTTCGATATAGTGACGCTGCACTACTAACATCCACTGTTGGGACTAGGCCTCCACTGATATTCTTAAGAGCAAAATACTCCGATCCTCCAAGTTCTGATTTGGTATCGCCAATAAGGTAGATCGAGTTACCTTCATTTTTGAAATCAGCTGTGACGGCTCTGTCGATCTCTGGAATGATGCCGATGGCAGTAATGACCAGCGTGGGCGCAATCTCGCCTAGAGGTGTTTCATTGTAGAGACTGTCCTTTCCTGAAACAAATGGAGCTTCAAACCCTTTTGCGAAATCGTAACACGCTTTGGCCGCGCTTACAAGCGATCCCAAGTTTTCCGGGATTTCTGGGTTTCCCCACGCAAAATTGTCTAGGAGAGCAATCCTTCTGCCACCTGCTGCAACATTGTTTCTTATTGCTTCGTCTATTGCTGTAGACGCCATCCAGTAAGGATCCAGTTGGCTCAATCTAGGATTATAGCCACAGGAAACAACAAGACCTCTTGTAGAATTCTTGACCGGCTTCAGAACTGCTGCATCGTTTGGTCCTGAGGCAGGATATTGGAACGGTTTCACTACGGTGCATCCTCGAACCTCGTGATCGTAGGTGCGAACTATCGCCTCTTTACTCGCAATGTTTGGAGAGCTGAGAAGTGCGAGCAGATCAGCAGCAAAATCCACTTTTCCTGTCTGCAGATTGCTAGCCTTAGGCTGTTTAGGCAGTCGATACTTTGCCTCGAGCCTCGGCAGGGGAGGAGAAAAGAGAAAAGACAGATCTAGTTGCCCTAGTTCTCCTTCACGATTTCTTAATGTCAATACTCCATCCGATGTGAGTTTTCCGAAGGCGCTGGCCTCTATCTCCTCGCGTTCGAAAACGGAGAGTACCTTCGCCAGAGTGGCTTCAGGCACCGCAAGCAGCATCCTTTCCTGAGTCTCAGAAACCCAAATCTCCCAAGGCGAAAGATCCTCCGACTTGATCGGGATACTCGCAATATCGACGTTAGCACCACACGAGTATGATTTGGCAAGCTCGCAGACCCCTGATGAAAGTCCTCCGCCGCCCAAATCTGTGATTGCCGAAGCCAGATGGCGATCTGCGATCTCAAGAACTGCACGCTTCAGTCGTTCTTCTACTATCGGGTCCGGTATCTGAACGGCTGATCTGAGCTCGTCGGTGTCTCCCTTCAACATAGCAGATGCAAAGTTGACACCATGTACCCCTTCACGTCCCGTCTTTGCGCCAGCAACTACAAGCACATCTCCCGGTTTGGCAGTTTTTGCATAGTTTCTGTTTTTTAGCAGCCCGAGGCATCCGCAGAACACTAACGTGTAGCCGTTGAAACTGTCATCAAAGTAAAGCCCCCCATTCACTGTGGGAATACCCATGTTGTTCCCGTACATCCCAACGCCCGCAACAACGCCATTCATCAGATATCTTGGATGTTTGATTCCGGCGGGCAGTTTGTTGTAAGGAAAATTGAGGTCCCCAAAGAAAAGTACGTCTGTATTTGCCACCGGCTCCGCCCAGACACCAAGAATATCTCTGATTACGCCACCAACACCCGTGGCCGCACCTCCAAAGGGATCGACGGCGCTGGGATGATTGTGAGTCTCCACTTTTGCGGCTATAGAGTATGTTTCTTCAAACTTGATTATGCCCGCGTTATCGGAAAAAGCTGATACTACCCAGTTTGGAGAGAGCTCGTCGGTGGCACGTCGGATAAGCGACTTGAGGATTCCATCAATCGTTTCTTTTCCCACCTTTATTGGTGACTTGAAGACCTTGTGAAAACAGTGTTCTGACCATGTTTGTGCTATGGTCTGGAGCTCAATCTCAGTTGGTTCTCGTTTCAGCCGCTTGAAGTAGGCGCGAATATGAGCGACCTCATCCAAGCTTAACCCTGTCTTGAGCCTTTTGCAAAGTTGGAAGGCCTTTTTCTCATCCACTGAGACGAGGCTAAGGCTTCGCGTTGTTCCCAACAGGTTCTACCTCAAGTTCGTATTCGTCCTTCGTCGGGTTGACCAAAAGTCTAACGCACATCAATTTCGCCGTGGCCTCTGCCTCCTTTTTCGACGCGGCTTCGAAGTAAGTTTCGTAAACCTTCGCGGTCCGCACCCGTAATATCTGGAAGTTGAGCTCCTGCAACGATTTCTTTATTGTGTCGGATTCGGGATCGATTTGGTCCCTTTGCGTTCTGACTTCGATTCTAGCTTTGAATTTCAATTTGATCACACATCCATGAAGGGTTTACTTACCGTTGTTTCACTTGTCTAGTATCAATCGTCTGTGTTCAAAATGAGAATCCTCGATCGTGATCGTAGTTTCTCTCGTAACTTCGCCTATTCTGATTGCTCTGCAGTGCTTATTTAAGCGATCTAGGGCTTCTTCCTCGTCTTGTCTATCCACCACAACCGCAAATCCAAATCCCATGTTGAAGGTCCGAAACATCTCTCTTGAGGACAATGGTCTTCCAACTTCTTTCGCGGTATCGTATATCAGCCTGAAGATACTCGGAGTCTGTCCCAAGTCGCGGAATTTGAAGCCTATAGGTCGTTTTCTTCTTGTCTGCGCCCAGTCGATTAGTCTTCTGAACTTGCCAAATCCATCCCCCGTTATGTGTACCGCTGCTTTAATCTTGACCTGATCGCGCGTCTTTGATATGGCATTTGCGTAGATCCTTGTGGGTTCCAGCAGTTCCTCAATTAACGGTCTGTCCAAATGCTCCGGTTTGTCCCAAGGGTCGTACCGGCCACCCCACTTTTCAAGAAGAATCTTGCGCGCGAGAGTGACACCATTAGAGTGGATACCCGAACTTTCCAGTCCGATTATTGCATCTCCTGAAGACACATCACCAGATATGACATTCTTCTTTGGAACAAAGCCCACCGCGCTTACCATCATATCAAACGGTGGCGCACCGCCCAGTGGAGAATGCAGAATTTCGGGCACATCGCCAGTTTCTCCCGATGCCAAAACACATCCGGCCTGCTTTGCCCCGTTGATCACTCCTTCAACCAACTTACTCGTGACAGAAGGTTCAGATTTGGAAATATGAATGGCATCGCTCAACAGAAACGGAATCGCTCCAGACCTGATTACGTCGTTGACAACCATAGCAACAGCATCAATTCCAATGCTGGAGTAGTCTTCGCTTATCTCTGCGAGCAGTGTCTTCGTTCCAATGCCCTCGATTTGCAGGTCGTATAGCACCTCTTTGTCCGTTGGGGAAGGATAGATCAAGCCAAAAGGCAGAGTAATTGCTCGACCAAATCTGTAGGTGCGAGAACTTGCAGACAGTTCCGTTTCGATGCTTCGTCGCGAGGAGTCTCGAAGCGCTCGATTCACTCCCACAGAAGCATAAGTCAGCTTCCTCTGATCGAGATGCGAAGTCATACTGGATCCGATTTTTTCCAATCAATCAAATGCGTCAGACATTGCTTGCTTCCAGACGGAAGCGATCTTCCTTGCTTTCTTAGGGGCGACACCTACATACAACTTCGGATGTTCCAAGATCCTCTTCTTGTCTTCTGGAAACTCGGAAAGGTACTTGCCAAGTTCCCTATTCGAACGCATCACTTCGTAAAAATTCATTTTCTTTTCTATGCTATCCTGCACGACTTTTCTTACTAATTCGTGCGCGTCAGGATACCCTGTCATAGAGAGCAACACGTACAAGGGTTCGGCAGAAATCTTGTCAGCGCTGTACTCGAGATTGCGATTCAACATCGACACATCCACAACTAGTTTCGGCTTGTTTTGTTTGGAGTCCCAAATTGTACGAGTTAATCTGCGAATAGAATAGTCGAATGCAACAAGCAATTCGGGCAGATAGCGTTGCGAACTCGAGTTTGTGAGGTCTCGTTGATGTTCAGATATTTGGTCCAAATAGACGGTCACCATTTGGGGCATAAACCTCTTCCACAAGCTCTCCACATTCTCAAAACTGATCGGATTCCTTTTTTGCGGCATGGTGGATGATCCAACCTGTAGTTCAGAGAACTGCTCCGCAACTTCGCTAATCTCTGTACGTTGAAGATGTCGCATATCTCTTGAAAAATTCGCTAGCACGCCAAAAGTGGAAATTACTGCGTGCAGAAAGTCAGAAATCGGTTCTGGTTGAACTATTTGCGTGGATGCCTCGCTTGCTAGCAACCCTAGCGACTCCATGAGACTGCGTTCGAATTTCTCCGGATCTTTGACTATTAGAGACAACGGTCCATAGACTCCAACGGCTCCTGAAAACTTGCCGGTCAACTTGTTAGCAGAATCACGAATAGCGAGGATTCTTTTGCCTAATCTGCTAACATAGTACGACAGATGATATCCGAACGTTGTCGGTTCAGCGTGCTGTCCATGTGTTCTTCCAATTTGAACAGTGTCTGCATAGAGCAAAGTCAATTCTATCAATGCTCTTTCCAGCTTGACCAAATCTGGAAGAATTATGTCGTTGACTGCGTCCTTGAGTCGGATTGCGTTAGCAGTATCCACGATATCGTACGATGTGGCAGAAAGATGAATGAACGGTTTCGAGGATGAAGACACTTTGCTCCTAATCACATTTGCGAGCGCTCTAATGTCGTGCTTTATTCGATCCTCTTCTTCATAGACCTCCTTTGCACTCACTCTTTCGCAAGCTTGCTGTACTTCGTCTGCAACTTTCTGCGAACAGATTTCCTCCTTAGCTAGTTGATTTACAAGAGCGGCCTCCACCCTTGCCTTGTATTTGACGTAGGATTCTTCTGAGAGATACGGTTTGAGATCATCAACGCTGTATCGGAAATCTGTCGGGGAAAACAGATCAGAAAACGATGGGTCTTTACCGCTTTCTCTCGCTAAACTGGCGCGTTTGTTACCAGTCAAGAATCAACAAACCTCAATTTCACTTCTTGTTCAATTCTTCGATTACTTCGTCGACGCTCAGAAGTCTTAATGAGCCTAGGTCGACCCGGCCAGTAAGAACTTCATACGCGCCTGTGCATCTCTTCGAAATCTGGTCAACCACCAGATCTGGCAGTTCTGGAATCTCGCCTTCGCCCGAGAAACCCTTCCTCATAAGAAAGTCTCTAAGGAATTCCTTGTCAAGACAATGCTTTTCCTGCTTTTCTCCGATCCTGTATTTTTCCTTCGACCAGAAGCGTGCAGAATCATGCGTAGGAGGCTCATCAATTTGAATCAGTTCGTCACCCAACCTGCCAAATTCGAGCTTAAAGTCAGGAATGATGATTCCTTTAAGCGAGGCTTCTTTCTTGTAATACTCGAATAGGCGATATGTTGCCTCTTCCAGTTCCTTCCATTCGTCGTGGTCGACCAATCCCTTGCTGATGGCTTGGTCCTTGGATAGTTCTTCGTCGTGCCCTTCGTCGCTCTTGGTTGTTGGAGTGAGAATGATCTCGGGAAGTTCTTCCGCGAGTTGGAGTCCACTGGGCAACGCAATGCCTGAAATTTCGTGTATTCCTTTAGAGTATGCGCGCCACGCCGACCCGTATAGATAGGCTCTTGTGATCCACTCGATGTCTATGCGTTCTGCCCGCTTCACTCGAAGAGATCTTTCGTCATACTTTGAGATGAAGTGATTATTGAAAATGTGGCGAGTTTTGATAAACCAAAACTCTGACAGGTTTGTGAGCGCCACGCCCTTTCCCGGTATTCCTCTCGACAAGACGCGATCAAACGCAGAGATTCTGTCCGTCGCAACAAACAAAAGTTCGTCTCCTTCGTCGTAAACGTCTCTGACTTTGCCGCGTCTAAGGAGCCGCTTGTTTGGATAGTTTGATTCAAGAAGAATGGACATATGTAATCACTTTCGAGATCAAGTTCGTCTCAACTTTGAGTCATCCTCTTCTATTTGACTTATCTTTGACTTCACCGCGTTCTGAATCATGTTCAGAAGAGCCGGATTGCTCAAAGCAAATATCTGAGCAGCAACATGAGCCGCCTTTGCTGGATCGCTCACGAATGCCACCGGAACATCCGATGGAGTGAAAGCGCTAGAAAATATTTTGGAGGATTGGTACTTATCGAGGTCCGGCGGACAAGCTATGACTGGGAATAGTCGTTGAGCTGCCACGACCCCCGAAAGTGCGTCTGAGAGCCCTGCCACTGCGATTACCACAATTGAGTCTCCCGAGGTCGAATATTCGCGGAGAAGTCTGAGCAGAAATTCCGGACTTCGATGAGCAGAGGCGATTCTCATTTCACAGCCGATAGAATACTGCAAAGCGGTCGATTTGATCTTCTCGGCGAACTCGACATCGCTTTTGGAGCCCAAAACTATCACGATCTTCTGAGCCATGAGATCCACGTAAAGAGTCAGCCCTTGTATTATTATGCGTATATTGTTCTATCAATCGAAGGAACAGCTGAAGATCTGCGAGTGTGAATAATGAGCTGAAGGGAAAAATGGAGTGCTCATTTTGAGTCGATAAACCACGAAGGAAGATATCGTTCACCGCTTCTTCTTCCAAGCCAGAGCTTTTTGCACCTTGACTACTTCCGCCTTTGTCAGTGGCATCAGGGGCGGGCGAACTTGTCCCATATCCATCCCTAGATACTCCAGACCTGCCTTCAAAGCCGATGGATATGTACCCAATCCCATCGCATTAGCGAATGAATCAATCCTCGCCTGAATCTTATTTGCGCTATCTTTCTGGCCAGAGGCAAAGTTGCTGAAGATCTGAGATGTTTCGGCAGGCAGGACATTGGCAGAACCCACAACTGCGCCGGCAGCTCCGAGTTCAAGAGCTGAAAATATCAACAAATCAGAACCTATCATTATAGAAATTCTATGCTTCAGCAGTCTCAAGTATTCCAGGAATAGTCCAAGGTCATTTGTTGTGAACTTGACACCAGCGACTCTTCCTGGGTTGTTATGTACCAAATCCAATACTATAGACGGAGGAATGTTGTACCCAATCCAACTCGGGATGTTGTATACCATTAACGGAAGCCGGATTTTGTCGATGATGGTCTGGAAGTGGTACTTCAATCCTGCTTCGTTTGTTCGGTAGTAGATCGGGCCCGTTGCGATTACCGCATCAGCGCCAGCTTCCTCTGCGTCGAGAGCGAGATCTAGGGAATTCTTTGTAGATGATTCGCAAACGCCTGCAATCACCGGAATTCTTTTTGACGCTGCGTTCAAAACGGTTCTGAGAGCGGCTTTCCTCTCCTCGTGACTCTGCAAACTGAATTCGCCTGAGGTGCCGTTCACCATCAGCCCGCTGATGCCATTCTGAATCAGGTAGTCCGTAAGTCGCCGAAGCTTCGCATGGTCAATCTCACGCATCTCTGAACCTTTGAACGGAGTGATCATTGGCACTATGATTCCGCTCGGCACGAATCCATGGTTCAATTCTCTCAAAGCCAATCCAGCCAAATTTGAAAATCAGCCAAGCAACTATATCTTCAGATCGGTGTCGACTCGCATCACATTCAGGCTAGCTCACGATCGCGATTCCAACGTCAGCAACATTTGTCCCGGTGTCACCCGTTCGGAGTAGGCTAGACCCGATTCTTTTGAAGAAATGGTATGAGTCGTTGTTCCTCAAGTATAACAAGGGTTCGATCTTCTTTGCCTGGGCTTTTTGAAAGGTCGAGTAGTCAACGATGGCACCTGCTGCATCGGAGTTTCCATCTCTTCCATCGGTTCCTAGAAAGCCAATGCACACGCCCCTTTTTCCGCCTATTCTTTCAATGGCACTCAGGGCCCCCTCTTGGTTCCTGCCGCCGCGACCCTTGCCAGTGACCTTAACCGTTGTTTCTCCACCCCAGACAAACGCACTGGGGGTCGCCAACGAACTGTGAAGTCTACCGTTGCGAAGGGAGCACAACATGGACGCCATGTTGCTGCCAACGTCGCGCGCGGTGCCTTCCCACTCTGATCCTAGATAGTAGACCGAAGGTATTTTCTTGTACAGTTCTTCTACCGCAGCTTCGCAGGCCACTGTGTTGTCTCCAATTACCACATTTTGAACTCGATCGAGCAAGTGGTTTCCCGGCTTTGGCGTCTCCGGAATCAATCCCATGCTACCGCGCCTTAAGTGCGACATAATGTTTGGCGAAACCAATCGATTAATTTCATACTCCTTCAGAGCAGCAATTGCTTCTCCAAACGAACTGGAATCTGCGACCGTCGGTCCGGAGGCTATCGAGTCCAATGGATTTCCAACAATATCTGAAATTATCAGTGACAGAATAGTCGCCCCATGTGTGTAGGTCGGTAACAAACCCCCTTTGATCTTTGACAGATGCTTTCTGACACAATTTATCTTCTCAATGCTCGCCCCACTCTTCAATAGTAGATTAGTGACTTTGGTCTTTTCTGCTACTGATACGCCGTCTGCTGGCAGGCACATGAGAGAGGACCCTCCTCCGGAAAAAAGACAAATTACAAGACTGTCAGCCGTAGCTGATTCCAGCAACTTCACGATTTCCTTAGTTGCCCTAACGCCAACAATACTTGGCATCGGGTGAGTCGCTTCATTGATAGTTACCCTTCGAGTGTGATAATTATTTCCTGTCCCTTGGAGCACCGTGACCGCTCCCCCAAATGCAATGGTTGATCCAAGCATAGACTCAAGTGCCACCGCCATTCCTCCCGCTGCCTTTCCCGCACCCACTACGATTAGCTTGTCAAACCTTTTCAGATCTAGTCGAACTTTGCTTTCTGATATCACCAGAATTCTCCCGTTAATCAACTTCATCCGGTTCTTGATCAGTGCATTCGGTTGGGCAGCCTGAATGGCTGCTCTGAATGCTCTGAGCATGAGAGATCTCTTTGCACGTTCGCCAGAGCTCACAATCAAACCATGGTCAGAGAACTGGACCAATTTGTCTCAGTCTCACAAAATCAAAGCATCACTGTTCCACCATCTACAATGATGGTCTGGCCGGTTACAAAGCTAAACTTGTCCGAAACTAGCGCAGAGACAGTCTCTCCCACTTCGTTTGGCTCCCCCCATCGCTTCATAGGTGCCTCGTTAGCGAGCGCCGATTTTTCTTCGGATGTGAGTCTTTCGAATGTACGCCCTGTCTTAATGTTCCCAGGCGCAATGGCATAAGCTCGGATGTTATGCTTTCCATATTCGGATGCAATCTCCTTTATCAGCCCCAAATTAGCCGCCTTTGCCACAGTGTAAGGTGCACCCTTCTCATAGCCCGCGACTGCTGGTGTGGAGGAGAAAGCTACAATGACACCGCTATTTTGACGGATCATTATTGGCAATGCCTCCTTGATTACGAGAAAAGATCCTATTACATCGACCTTGAAGACGTTGAGCAAATCATCCTCTTCAAACTCATGCAGCGGTCTGTCCCATAATTCCGAAAGCAAAGGAAAACCAGCGGCACAAACTACCGCATCTATTCCTCCAAGGAAGTTGAGCGAATCCGCAATCAATCTCGATGCATCTTGTTTCTTGGTTACATCGGCACCAATCCCTAGTACTCGGACAGGACTTGTCTTATTGATCTCGCGTACGAGTTCATCCACATCTTCTTTGGTTCGGGAAGCGACGCATACATCAGCCCCATTTCGAGCTAAAGTGATGGCTACAGATCTCCCGATTCCCTTACCTGCGCCTGTGATCACGACCCGTTTACCTTGGAGTAACTTTGCCGAGTACGCAGACATGTATTGATTCGTAATGTGATTGCTCGTTTTTGCATAAAGCCTTTCGGGTTTAGGGATGCACAATTTTACGCAAGTCTTGAATATTCAGTGTTCACAGAATTTCCCATGGCCGAATCTAAAAGCATACTACTGCTCTCCGGCGGACTCGATTCCACGGTTGCACTCTACTGGGCATTAGATCACGGACAAGCTGTGGAGACCTTGTCGTTCGAATACTTTCGAAGAAGCAAGAGAGAAATCGCAGCCTGTACCAAGATCTCCAAAACTGCAGATTGTCCAAACAGAATAATCAGGCTAGACTTCTTGAAGGAAATAGACGACCTCAAAACGCAAAGGAAGAATCACGCCCTCGACAGGGCGCCAAGCGCTTACATCCCTTCACGAAATATCATATTCTACGGAATCGCGGCCTCTATTGCAGAGATATCTGACTCAAGATTCATAATTGGTGGGCACAACAAGGACGATGTGAAATCTTTTCCAGATGCCTCAACCTATTTCTTCAAGTCTTTGAATCAAACGATGACAAAAGGTCGTATCAGTGGAGCAAGGACTGGACGTATAATCCTTCCACTTTCCAAGCTGTCAAAACGTGAAGTAATCCAACTTGGAATTAAGCTTGGAGTCCCATTTGAAGATACATGGAGTTGCTACAAATCTGATAAAGAACCATGTAGGAGCTGCCCATCTTGTGTGTTAAGAGCAAATGCTTTCCGGGAAGCTAGACTTCCCGATCCACTCTTGCGGCGATTCGATTAGGGCGTCATCATGAACTCTATGAAATCATCCCTACTTCTTGGTGTTAGGGTGTAGTTTGTTTTCAACTGTTCGCCAAGAGAGGAATGTTTCGCTGGCCCGTAGTCGTGTCCTGGATAAATAATGAGATTCGGATCAAGTTTTCTTATCTTTTCAAAACTATCGAAAAGTGCGTTGGCGTCTCCTCCAGGCAAGTCTACCCGCCCGCACTCCCCAATGAATAATGTATCACCAGTAATCAGAGCGAAATCATTAACCTGAATGCACATGCTTTCTGGGGAATGGCCTGGCGTGTGAATGAAACGGAGTGTGAGCGCATTCCCAACTCTCAGAGACTCTTCATCCTTCACCTTCAGATCTGCCATCGCAAGAGTCGCCTCATTCATGACTATCTTGGCCCCTGATCTTTCCCTTAGCTTTTGATTCCCTTCAATGTGATCCATGTGCGAGTGAGTATTGACTATGTATCTCAACTGGAAACCGTTGTTTCTCAACATGTTCCACAAAGACTCTATCTCCCACGCAGGATCCACCATGACAGCAAGCTTTGTTTCCCGATCTGCAATCAGATATGCAAAATTCTTGAAGGAGCCAACTGGTATCTGCTCGAAGAAAACTCGGTCATCTTTCACTGCGGAAGACCTATATTCGCAATCAGAATATTCCCACAAATCTGCTTTGCGCTCTCTGCAAGAAGGCCGCGCTTTGGAGCATGCATCGTTATTGTGTAGTCCGACTTCACTGCTATCTGGAAATGGCCTGAATCTGCTTCCAGCCCTGAAGGGACATCCACGCTTATTTTCGTGGGTTTTGAACATTCATTGATCATTTGAATTAGGCTTTTAGCAGGGTCCCTAGGAATTCCATGGAAGCCTGTTCCAAATATTCCAATGATTACAAAATCGCACGTCTCCAGCGAGCTCCGCATTGAGCTCAATTCCTCGACCGAATTGATCTCTCTTTTCTTTATGGTTTCTATGTTGCACAGGACACTCCAGTTCGTTCGCGCTTCTATTGAACGAATATCAGTCGCGTGACCTACCAAACAAAGCTCAAGTTCGAATCTATCGGACCAGTAGGAAAGGTGTCTCGCGGTTACAAATACGTCACCACCGTTGTTTCCAGTCCCAGCGAATAGACAGACTCGGGCCTTGCCAGCAGGACTGAGCTCTGACACCAGCCTTGCAATCGAACCGCCAGCATTCTCCATCATGATTAATCTGGAGATCCCAAGCTTTTCAAAGTCGGTTTCCAGTTTCGACATTTCCTCCATCGATATAGCGTGTCTTTCTTCCACACTCAGAAATCCGTGTCTTTCCGAAACTTTCATTGCCGAATTATCAGTCAAAACTGATTTAATTGCGTTAAGTGTCGCTCGGGTCCGAAATCAAATGGAGCACAGAGAGGCTCGAAAAGTCAGCGAGTCCGCATTGGTAGCGACTCACTTGATGATGCCGCAAGACGCCAACATCAGAGGAAACGTGTACGGCGGCACCATAATGAAACTGATGGATGAGATAGCTGGATCTGTCGCGGCTCTACACTGTAGGAGAATGGCGGTCACCGCCTCTGTCGACCATATGAGTTTTCACGAGCCAGTGTTCATTGGAAACCTTTTGATTTTGAAGGCGTCCGTCAATTACGTGGGAAGCACCTCCATGGAAATCGGTGTGAGAATCGAGGCTCGTGACCTCAAAACGGGATTCGTGACTCACACAGGCTCCTCATACTTGACATTCGTCGCCCTCGATGAGGGCGGAAAGCCAACGCTTGTCCCCGAGATTATTCCAGAAACTGCTGATGAGAAACGAAGATATACCGAGGCTAAAGAAAGACGTGCCCAGAGGCTTGCAGCGGCACGCAATGGTTCCTAGCCCACAGGTATCGGGCTAGTCCATAGATTCCTAGCAATTGTAGCATATTCAATAGTTGGCGATCAGAATTGGGTTTCATATCAGAAGCGCTTTGGCAGATTAAACAGGGTGAGTACAGGGCTGCAGCGAAGGTATTGTCCGAGAACCTTCAAAACGGACTGAACCCAGTCTCCAAAATTAGTCTCATGGAATGGATAGCAGAATGCTACATGAAGTGTGACGAAGGCATAGAGGCAGCGAAGTGGTTTGAAACCGCTGGAAAGGCAGTCTTGGAATGTCCAGAGATTCCTAATATTGAAAAGAGGAAGAAAGCTATTCGGGAACTCGAAAAGGCCATTGATTGCTACAAGAATGTCAACAATCTCGTGGAGATCAAGCGAGTTACTCTGCTCAAGTACTCTCTGGCTCCATCGATTCAGTGACTTCGAAAAGAATATTATTGACAAATCGTCCGGTATTCTCACTTAAACGTAATTGCGTGTCTTTTGAACTTTGGAATTCAGGTGCTATTTCTGTGATGAAATGAAGAACGAAGAGCCGTACTTTTTCGAACTGTCGAGCCAGAAGAAAGAGCCAGTCTGCAAAAGATGCCGTCAGAAAATGGAAATCGTTCGCAGGCTTAAACAGGCGGATTCGGAGAAGAAGAAGTGATTCCCTGCAAATCGCTCCTGGCCCTGATAACCTCGCGTTCTAGCACTCCTTTCTGTTTATAGCTCCACACCTCCGCAGTGGCATCGAACTCCTCCGCCCACTTCTTGAGAATGCTTATCTCTGGCCTCTTGATTCTTGCCGAACCACTTTTGACCTGAATGAGAAGTATTCTTCCCCTTTTAGCGGCGAAAACATCTACAGGACCGTGCGACATCGCGCTGCGACTGCATACCCAGCCATGTTCGCGGAGGAAGTGCATCACTTGATACTCGCGGTTTCGACCTCGAGTATAGTTCGTCATCCAGCTTTCTCCAGCTATTCTTCTTCCTCGCTCTCTTCTTCGCTTCTGCGAGGTGGCGAGTCGGCCTCTGCATCAAGCTTCTCAAGCGAGATCAGCACAAATCTGTAGACACCGTCCATGGTAAGACCATATTTTTCCTTGAGAAACGTAACCGCTTTTTCGCTCAAAGAAGCCTTGAAGGACTTGAACTTGAACATGTAAACAACTGCGAGTTCCAGAGAATCAATGTCAAACTTTGAAGGGAGGTCTAGCGTCGCAATGTAGCGGCCTTCTGGTAGCTTCTCGTAAAATTGGACATCAATCTTTGCATCCTTTTTGTTTATGTCAAGAATGTAGCCAGAACCAGTCCATTCCTCTTCGCGATCGAATTTTGCTTCCCGGATTTCCTCCGCAATCCACTTTGGAAGAGAGTCAGTCGACATTGATTGTTTGCTCCAGTGCTGAACCGATCCACTTGTGAGTAATACGATCGGTAATTAAGATTGTTGAAGGCAATAAGAACTCTTCCCCAACCTACAGAGGATAGAATGAAACCTTCTGAAAATATGTGTGCGGATAGCGGCCAGGGACCAGGCACAACAGTGGCTTGCTTCTCCTGGCAACCGCAGAAGATAAGTAGATTGTCTTCTCCTTCGAATGTTCATGAGTTACACTGGCGTAGAATCTTCGCTTTCGGAGGCTATGAAGCTGTTTGACGCAATTGTGTCAAGAAGAGAGAGATTGATCAAGGACTCGAGAGACATAATCTCACTTTCCGCCAGAACAATTGTTAGCGTTCACACTTCCAATTTCATTGAAGCAAAGAAGTTGAAGAATGAGGCTAAGCAGAGGCTCGAGGATCTGCGAAAGATTGCAGAATCAGATCTCACACGATATCTCCTGACGCCTGAACAGGAGTTTGTCGAATGTTCAGTTATGCTGGCAGTAGCAACCAGAAAGACACTGCCTTCCAGAAGACAGCTAGGCGTGACTCCGTCGTCTTATGTCCTCGGAATGCTTGATGTAATTGGAGAACTGAAACGCTCAGTCTACGACAGCATAAGGAAGGACGAGTTCGATAATGCGGAGAGGATGTTCTCTGCAATGGAAAACCTCTACCTCATTGTGTCTCCTTTCGCAGTCTATGATCACATAGCTCAAGGGGTCAAGAGAAAACTCGACGTTGCTCGAATTCTAATAGAGGACACTCGAGCAATCGTTACGGAAGAGGCAAGGAGAAGGGATTTCGTCCACGCTGTCAACGAACTTGCGATCAGGCTCGGCAAGACTCCTATCGAATCAACGACTCGCATAGTCACAAATAAATCAACCAAGTTAAGCGAGCCATTAGATGAGGAGACTTCTGAAACCAATGAATCTGAGTAATTTCAACTGATCTCTTGACAACATAGAATTTGGAATTGTTAAGGATGATTTGAATTGAAGGCATCCCACATCCCGACTCTGATCGACCTTCTCGCACAGGGGGCGAAGGAAAGACCGATTTCAGTTACAACAATAGAGTTGGCTAGAAGACTTGGGAAATCGCAACAACTTGCTTCTAAACACCTCGACGAAATGGAAAAGGAAGGTCTGATCGAAAGAATCAGGAGCGGTGGAAAGACTTACGTGAAGCTCACAAATGAAGGGATAGCAGCAGGAGAATCCCTGTACTCAGAACTTGCTCGTGTCTTTGGGAAAGGAGAGGAGACGGTGAACGTTACAGGAACAATTTTTTCAGGTTTGGGTGAGGGCGCTTACTACGTTTCCCTGAAAGGCTACAAGAAGCAGTTTGTTTCGAAATTGGGTTTTGAGCCCTATCCCGGAACTTTGAACCTAAAACTGGCATCCGCTGTTGATCGTAAGATAAGACGAGAGCTGAGCACCGCAAAGGGAATACACATTGATGGATTCAAGGACGGCAAGAGGACATTTGGCGGCGCCGAATGCTTCAAGGCCTTATTGAACGAGCAAATAGATGGAGCTGTACTGGTCATCGAACGCACTAGCCACGATGATTCTGTCTTGGAAATCATTTCTCCTATCAACGTCAGACAAAAGTTCCGTCTCAAGGACGGAGACCCAGTAAGGGTCTCGATCCATACTCAAACCTCAGGTGTCAGTCAATGAGTTGTTCAGTGTCTCAGTGATTCGAGATGTTTTTATCTCAGGAACTGTGCTTTGTAAGCGAACCACTTTCAAATTAAGCCCACGTCTGGACACTTCGGTTTTGATTCCTTTTTCGCTGTGGGCTTGGTCATATCCAAGCGCTATGATGTCAGGCCTTATCAGCTGAACCGTCTCGAATATGTCAGTTTCACTGCCCAAAACCGCTGCGTCAACAGCGCGCATGGAAGCAACAATTCTTCTCCGCATCGTTTCATCGTGAATGGGCTTTCTCTTCTTGTTGCGCTCAAAGGTGGCATTCCTTGCGACCGACACCACCAGCACGTCGCCAAGAGCTCTGGCTCTCTCGAGAGTTTCAACATGACCAGGATGAATAATATCGAATCCACCGCCTGTCATGACGACCACGATGAGTTTCCTTGCTTTCTCCGCAAGTATTGGGCGATTTCTTTCGTAGGAGATTAATCCCTCGTGGCGTGCCCTTTTAAGCTCAATCTTCAGCCCTGCGCCGTCGACTTCCAAGCTTGATTGCAAATATTCCATCGGATCCCGATCGACTAGAAACTGCGATGCGTATACTTTCGCGAGTATCCTCTTTGTTCTGAACTCGTTTCCGGCCACGTTGTTGGCGAACAACTCCGCTTTATGCCGAATGTCTCTTGCGGTCTTAAATGTCTATTTCGTGATTCAGAGCAGGTGCACAAACAAGGCCACGTAGAGGCCAAATGCTGCCCCCAATATGCTGACGGCAAGCGCAAGATAGTCGGAACTTCTCAAAGTGAGAGTGTATAGAGAAGTGGGCTTCTTTCTTGCACCGTATGCTCTCGAATCCATCGCTTCGGCCAAATCTATGCTTCGATTCAGCGCCACAGCAATAAGAGGTACTAACACCGGTATCGCGTTTCTGAATCTTTGTATCAAATTCCCTTTGTCGAATTCGAGACCTCTCGATCTCTGCGCGTCCATGATCTGGATCGCATCCAACAAGAGAACAGGAACAAATCTTACGGCAATCACAAAGACCATAACAAAGTCCGGTGGAAGTCTCAGCCATTTCATGACTTGTTCTAGCTCGTCTGGCGTCGAAGTCAGGAAGAATATCGAGGTAGACGCGATTACCGCAAACAAGCGGAGTCCAAACACTACCGCTAGTGAAAAGTCTCTAGGGGGAAATATCAAGTTCACCACAAAGGCAACGACAGCAATAACTGCCGTGAATATCATTGATTTGCCAAACCGGCGCAGAATCCCAGCAAGGGCCGCAAGACAGGCTATCAGCAGTATCATCGAAGATAATTCAATGATACTTCGGCTCACCAGGCTCACCGAAAACAGGGAGAGAGCAAATAGTAGTCTGACTCTGGCATCCATTCTATGAATGAAGGATTTGCCTCTGACAAATAGGAAGCCTGAAGCCATCCACATCATTTCAACTTGCACTCCAACCTGTTTTTTGCTTCCAATATTGTGGATGGAAGAGGAGGCAGCCAGTTTATCAAGTGCGAAAATTCCACCATTTCTGGAGCAAGGACTCTTGCTTCTGATGTCTTGCTTAGATTCGAAAGCACTTCTTGAGCGGTGCCGTCGGAGAGTATTTGGCCGTCCGACATTAACAACACACGTGGTTGAAGTGGCCAGACAAATTCAACGTCGTGCGTGACCAAGACCACTGTCTTTTTTTGCGAAAGTAGTGTGGCGACTATAGCTGCTATTCTCTCCTTCTGCTCAGAGTCCTGACCCACTGTTGGTTCGTCCAAAATGAGCAAATCTGGGTCCCATGCCAAAACCAGGGCAATGCACAATCGTTTCTTTTCACCGCCACTCAGTTCCATTGGCGGCCTGTCAGCATATTGCGACAGAGAGAAAGTGTCGAGCGCCCATTTGAGCCTTGTGTCAAGCAATTCGGTGGAAAATTTGAAATTCTTTAGGGCGAACTCGATCTCGCTCTTGACGCTCTGCGCGAACAGTTGGTTGTTTGGGTTTTGAAACACGATACCCACCTTTCTTGACAGGGAAGCAGAGGTCGCTGTCTTGGTATCTTTTCCAAATACTGTTACTTTTCCATGTGTGGGTTTTAGGAGGCCGTTCATGTGGCGCACAAGTGTTGTCTTCCCAGCACCATTGCTTCCGAGAATAGCAATGAGCTCCCCTCGTCTTATCTCAAGCGAGACTCCTCTCAGAGCGACGTTGCCATTGGGGTGGCTGTAATCCACTCTATCAAAGGAGACTGCGACCTCGGCATTGGAATCGTCAGGGTTTTCTGGAGGCAATGGCTATCATGGCAACCTCATGATCCAATACCGGTCTTGCGGATGGCTACCGCCAGTTCTCGCGCGTCTATGGGGACATTCTCTCCTGCAAGACCAAGCATCTTCGCTAGTTTTACGATGGTTGGTTCCGTTACTCCGTATAGTGAAACATCGGTGCTTGAAAGAACGTTTCGAGGACTACCTGAGTAAACAATTTGTCCGCGATCCATAACCACCATACGGTCGGAGATCTTTGCGACCAAGTCCAATCTGTGCTCAACGATTAGAATCGTGATTCCGAGTCTCTTGCGCAAATCCTCGACCAAATCAACGAGTGATTTTGCAGTGAATGGGTCAAGCAATGATGTAGGTTCATCAAGTATGAGTATATCGGGTTTCATGGCGATAACTCCCGCTATCGCAACTCGCTGTTTCTGTCCATCTGAAAGCTCGTGGGGGGCCTTCAACGCGAGAGATCGAATCTGAAGAAGATCCATGGCCCAGTCCACTCTTTCACGTATCTCCCGACTCGAAAAGCCCAAGTTCTCCAGACCAAATGCGATGTCTCGCTCGACAGCAAACATGAAAATCTGGTTTTCTGGATTTTGAAAGATGTACCCAACTTTCTTTGCCAGTTCGCTCATGCTTGTCGATAGAACCAACAGCTCGTCGACAATAACTTTCCCAGTATATTCTCCGGCATGTTGATGCGGAATGAGACCGTTGATGGCTCTAAGCAGCGTACTCTTACCCGAACCCGAATGACCAGCAATCAGAACGATTTCTCCGGAATTGATTTCAAGATTAACATTGCGAAGCACGTAATCTTGTGATCCATAGTACTTGAACGAGAGGTCTTTGATCTCGATTACTTTCTTCAAATTCAAAATTTTGGAGCATCTCCTAATTCTGCTACGTCTGTAATTAGAGTTCTTGGTCGACGTCTTAGTATCAAAACGTGATCTCGGAGATCTACTTGTTGAGCTACCTATCCAATCTCATACGCCATTCTTGCATGGAATCTGGAGGATACAGCTTTGACTACTGCGTATCCCAAAGGCACGGAGTAAAGCACAACTGTAGCGTTAAAAAAAGCTATGAGAGGCAAGTATGGCAAAGTGGCCATCTCAGGTATGTTATAGCCCAAGGGCGCGGGGAACGGAAGAAGAATGAAATTCACAGCAACCATTACTGCAGATCGAATGGGTAACGCAAGTGAAGTTGCAACAGCGACTGTGAGAGCTGGCCTGAGTCTGGCGGATTTTGTAATTGCCTGACCCGCTGCAACCGATCCGAGAGTAACCACGACTGCGATAAAATTGTATAATGGACCTGCGGGAAGGGTACCGGGAAAAACAAGTAGTAAGATCAAAGTATTGACCAACGACACGGTAAAAGCTGGATAAAGCCCATAGATGAGCAACACGGCCACAATTGGGATTTCCCAGAGTTCGTAGATTAGAAACGGTGCATACGGAGCAGGGAATCTCAGTGGGCTAACATTGAGGACAACGGCAACCGCTGCGAAAAGTGCGATGCCAGTGAGCCTTCTTGTATTCGAACCAGCTAACTTGGTCTCGAGGTTCTCGGATTGGTCCATTGCTCAATTGCGACTTTTTAAAGATAATAAATCTATTGTAATCACCATTTTTTTTGTAATGCCAATTTTATTGACGATATCAACTCGGTTTCGATTGTCTGGGGGTCCGCGGCACCGGCAATCGAAGCCGCGGTCGGGTGACCTCCCCCC
>JAKAPU010000023.1 GCA_021806865.1 archaeon | reverse complement strand
CTACGATGAACTTGCAGCCCAGCGACTTGGCGTTTCCGCTAAGAACCGAGTAGTATGTTTCGTATCCCGAAACGTTGCTCATCTCATCGAAGAGGATTCCGTCTACACGGTACCAACTCACGTACGAATTGATTTCACTCAGGGCTCTGCTCGGCAATCTCTTTCCATAGTTCGTGTAAACGTAGCCTAGTACCATGATTCCTGCAGACTGAAGTTGACTGATTCCCTTTGCGTGTCTTGCATCAAATGCGGAACCCGGTCCGTTGCTAGGATTGACGATTGCGATAAAAGGAACGCTCGGATTTGCGAGCTTTGCTTTTGCCACTCTTACCCAGGTAACTCCAGGGCTTGAATAGAGAGGGACTATGACTCCGGTCAAACTATCTTAAGATGCGGGCTTCTATCTCATAAAACAAATGAGAGAACGCTAGTACAGATATGTATAGAAGATGATTATGAAACAATCATTGCTTCGAAGAGAATATTGGTAATGAGCCTGTTAAGTGATTAATCCCGAGTGGGCTCCGTTATGTACTGACTGCGCGAAATAAGTATCTTTCAACCAATACCATCGCATCTCACCCTGAAATTCACACCATTTCTAACGTGGATTCAGGATACAGAAATCGACACTGCCAAACGGTCCAATGCTCGGCTGCGTACGATAATGGTGCATAGTGGCACGATACGGATCGATGAATGTAGAGTCCCAAGTTCTTAAATACATCATAGTATTACTGATATTATCAGTATGCGGAAACGCAAAGAACTATTGGTTAGAACAACTATAACGCTACCCGCTTCACTCAAGGAGAAAATGGACCAGATTGAGACAAACTGGAGCGAAGAAATCAGAGAAATGATTAGCCAGAGAGTCGAAGAGGAAGGTAAGGCAGACATGGCAGAGGCAGTAATTTTGAATGAACGCGTAAAGCGACAGGCACCTAAAGGCTGGAATGCACTTACAGTGATCAAACAATGGCGAAAAAGGAAGAGTACGTAGTAGACTCATCTGTCGTAACGAAATGGTTTCTGGTAGAGTCGGATTCCGAGTTGGCGATCAGACTGAGAGACGATTTTGCAACTGGGCGAGTCAATTTGGCGGCCCCAACTTTGCTGTTCTATGAGGTGATGAACGCATTGCGCTTCAGTGGTCTGTACAATGAAAGAGATCTTGCCTTAGCAGCCAAGTCGCTAAGCAAGTACCAATTTGTCATATGGAGACCGAGAGGAAAGCTGTTGGAGCAATCCTCGGTAGTGAGCCTCAGGCAAGACCTGACTGTTTATGACACATGCTACGTTGCTCTGGCACAAAGAATGCGAACAAGGGTCATCACTGAAGACAAGGAAATACTCAACAAGTTTCCCGCACATACGATTCCGATGAATCGTTATACTGCAGGCTCTTAACGGCTTCTCTAAATCTGAAGAAATTAAGATTACTGCTCGTGAATTGTCCCTGCCTTGCGTCAACCTGAGTTCAAGTGAATCTTCTAAATTATCGTTCGTTTTCTTTCGATATCTTGAGCGAATCCCACCGGGCCCGCTTCGATTCTTGGACTGAGTCCCCTTAATCTCCCAGCGTCTTTTATGCAAACGAGGACTTGTGGAGGTGTGAAGGTCCGATGACGCAGGTTGCACTGAATGACGAAGCTCAATTGAATCAGCAACCTCTCTTGAAACAGAGACACGCAAACGAACACATCAAGCGCTCAAAGTACATCAACTTCCTTAAAGCTGACCCGAACCTCCAGCGCTGGTACAACAACTTGAAACGAGGGAGCGAATACACGGCAGACATCTACTTTCGTAGGTTGTGCGCTCTGTGCGTCAAGCTCAGAACCACTCCAGATGACTTTCAAAAGCTTTCACAGAAGAGTATCGAGGAGATAGCTCAGGACTACGCAAACAAGCTCGAAGAGACCTTAAGACCGGATGGAAAGCACTATGCCCCCCAATACATCGAATCAAACCTGAAGGCAATCAAGAGCTGGGCTGAGTGGAACGACAAGAAGATAACAAAGAAGATCAAGATCGCCGATACTTACAGGACGCCCACCCTTGAGGATGAAATGGCGCCGGGACAGGGGGAACTTGCAAATGTCCTGTACGCACCAACAACGGACAGCAGAACGAGGGCTAGCATATCGTTCATAGCTTTTGCCGGCTTGAGGCCACAGGTGCAGGGGAACAAGAAAGGAACCGACGGCCTCAAAATCTGCGACATTTTGGACCTCAAGATAGCGGATGACGGGACGCAGCAACAGAAGGAGGTTGAGTTCGAACAAATCCCAGCCCGCTTCATCGTCAGGGCGGGACTATCGAAGACGCGGATGGAATACTTCAACTTCCTCTGCGAAGAAGCCTGCCAGCTGATTAAAGCCTACCTAGACGAGAGAATCAACAATGGCGAGATTCTTGCACCATGTTCTCCAGTTATCACGGTCAGCCCTAAGGCAAGGAAGATAGTGAAGAACCTCGAAGGCATGGAGGACAACGAGAATTTCCTCTCGACAAGCAACATCTCCAAACACATCAGGAAGGCCATGCGTGCCGTTGGCATACCTTACAGGCCCTACGTATGGAGAAGCTACTACGACACGAGGTTGATGCATGTGGAGAGCGAGCAACTCATCACTCATGCCTATGCCCAGTTCTTCATGGGACATAAGGGCGACATAGAGAGGACCTACACGCTCAACAAACACAAGCTGCCGCCCGACGTTATGCAGGGAATCAAGGACGCGGCGAAGAGGATACAGAAGATAATTCAGACCAGAGTACCCAACGATGATGTCATCACTGTCGAGGAAGCAAGGGTCATAGGGAAGGAAACGTGGTTTTCCTCGCTCGGCTTCTCGAAAGAAGAAATCCAGAAACTCGACCTCGTACACAAGGAAGGTGAGGAATTGCGCGGCGTTCTAAAGCAGAAACTGCTGGGGATGCTTTCAGAAAATGGAAAGAGACAGAAGGTAGTCGCCGCGGAAGAAGTGAAAGAGCTGGTGCAAGAAGGGTGGGAGTACCAGGCAACTCTGCCCACAGGACAATGCGTTGTGAAACTTCCTGACCTGTAGGAAAGCACAACCAACGGTGGCACGTTTAATTGAAAAGGGCTCGACAAAATCTTTGGGGGCCTCAAGAATAGTTAGGAGAAGAAGGACAGGTGCGGCAGGCATCGTCGCGCTGCCTCACAAATTCATGCCTGCGTGGCCAGCGGCACACGCTAGCTTGTCGCTCGCTTTCCCTACTTTCGAAGCGCTTGCTAGCTGATTGTTCTCGGTGGGTGTAGGCTACTATTGTCTCACGCGCGTTTAGGACGTTGATCCTCGCTTTAGCAATGTCTTGGATGAAACGCTTGCGTCGATCAGCGCGCAGATCATTTCAGTTTGGGCAACCGCTTCTTCAAGCGGCAGTTCGTCGTGCTCTCTTTGCACTACCTGATAGAGAGGGCTGTCCCGATGTAGATTTGACGAAACCCATTCTTTGAATTTCTTGATGTTCACGATCCGAGTTTTCGCATGTGACATGATAATCTAGAAAATCTCAATCATTTAACAGCGCAAGTTAGAGGTCTTCGGTTGTCTCTTCCAAAAAAAGGAGAATTGTCACGGATTCTCAAAGTGAAGATGAAGTATGACCAATTGACCCCACTCGTCGCCACAGACTAGTGTGTACCAACCCGGCATGAATGGATGAAAAACGCCAGCATTCGGCCAGTACCCCACGAGGACCAGTGAAATGTTCATTCGAGTGCTTGTCAGATAATAGTATCTATCTGCGAAATCGCTCAAAGGATGGAAGACATAGTATGAGACTTCTGGCAAATGGAAAGAACAGCTCGTCGTTGTGTCTTGGGATGAGTTCGAACCAGAAGCAGATGGCGTAAAAATGGTTAGAGCCGTTGCTTTTGTCAGGTTGTTGCTCAAGTAGTAACCTTCCTCAAGGGCAATCCCATAGGGCATTCCGAATGTGCCACAATCTTGCGACAACGTAAGGTTCGGCAGAGGCCACTCATCTGCGGAGCTGGTTACTTAGATACTTGAGTTACCTAGATTCCAAAGCTGACATACTGAGTTTGGCCAATATCTCTGATGCGGTACATGCAATCACCGCGGGAGCACGCACAGTGCGGATTCCTTCGACTTGATGTGATAGGTAATTATGCAGATACCATTCGCGGATGGATTTGCTCGCCCTCCGGATCGAATCGACCTATCCAGCGGATCCATTAATGCAATCGATGGATCTAAGAAATATTGATGGATAAAGCGCGCGCGAAAAACCAATCGTAAACAATTCTACCGAGCATTCAAAGATCCTTCTTTACAATAATGTTTCAATATTTCAAAAAGAAACCTCACGAACCCCTTTCGATTAACAGAAAGGCCAGAGAGACTCGATCCATCCAGACCGAGTGTAAACTGACGAAAAAGAGAACATGGTTCACGCAACTCCTTCAGATTAAACAAATCCTTCAAAACTGATTGAGGAAGGAACAGGGAAAGATTGGCTGAGCGCAAAGTCACTTGCGAAGTCGAACTTCCTCAGTTGGTACCGCGTTTCGATGGTACCTTCTCCTTATCATCGGGCCTCATAACCCATGGAAGGAAAAGAGGCGTCTGGACGGGTACGCTCGACTCCGATTCGAGCGCCTCAAGCATTTCCTGATAAAGCTCCCTTACACCGCTCTTTCCAGAGCCAAGTTTTGAAAGTTTCAACACCACGTGCTGTGGAGCACTGGAACCTATGTGGTTGAACTTTGGTTGCCTGTCAACAATCAATTCGTCCGTCTTTGGATCAAATCCGCTCGCCTCTATTCCATCGACCCTGATTGGTAGCTTCACGTGCGGAAGCGTTTCTCTAGCAAGATGGGTCACAAGGAGCACGAGGTTGTTTCCGATTGCAGCCCTATTCAGCAAGGTTGCGACTATCCTCCCCGCTGCGCCTGGCTCCGTAAGAGCTTCAAACTCATCTATCAGTACGAGTTTCCTCTCCCTGCTGTCAGCAAAAACGGGAATGAGCGAGCGGAGCGCCTGCTCCAGGCTTCCGATCTTCTTCGTCATCCTCCGCCTGTAGAGATAAATCGGCATCGGTGAGACTCCGGCGCTCTCGCATGGAACAGGTAGCCCGTAGAGCGAAAGTATGTGAATAGAAGCAAGGGTTGTGAGCAGGGTTGTCTTTCCGCCGCTGTTTGCGCCTGTGAGCATCACAACATTCCGAGAAAGAATGGCAGCTACATCTTCCGCCTCTGTTCCAGCTGCTCCATTTGATACGGCAGTCGTCCCGATGAGGTAGCTAACTGGTTGCACTGCGGAGGTTTTTTGCGCTGCTGCGTCCTTCACCTCCTCATCTTTCACCTTCTTTTGTTCTTTTCCTTCCCCCTCCTTCTCTCCCTTGAGAAGGAAAAGATTCAGACCTTTCTTGAAACCGATTCCAGTGCCCTTTCTTCCTTCGAGTATGTCTGGAATCACGAGTGAGTACTTCTCCATGATGGATGCGGTGGCAAGAACTTGATCCAGGAGGACGAGTCTTTCGAGTATGCTATCTGTATCTTGGATAAAACCCCTGAGCGAGTTCTCCACTTTCTTGAGCTTGCTTTCAAGCTCTTCCTCACGCCTTTCCCTCCACATCTCCAACACCCCTCGGAGACGGCGCCTATCAAACTCAAACGAAGATGCAGCGGAGGAAGACGAAACCAAGCCCTCAAAGACTGCTTTCACCAGATCATCCTCTTCTTCCTGGTTCATTCCAAGGGTCGATGAGATCTGGACTACGTGGTTTTCGATTATTTGCTTCGCTCTCTCGCGGTCAAGAGAGCTTGACCTGCGCTTGCTTCCTAGCTCGTCATTTATTGCGATCTCTGTGTCCGAAATAACTCCCTCTGCATCTTGAACGCCTAACCCTTCTGCCTCTTTCAAGTGTCTTAGGATCTGTGTTAGTGTGTCATTCATGTGGTTCTCGGAGGTCGCAATTGACGAATGGATGAGGTTTTCTCGATCTCCGTTCCCCGATTGCAAGAATGATATCAACGGCTTGATCTCTGAAAAATCTGTAAGGAAGGAATCTGCGATCTCTATCATTTTTCGCCTATGGGTGAAGTACCGTATTACGTCTGATTGTTTGGACGCCGTGCTCCTCTTCGATTCCTCTCCTCCCTCTACTCTTCCGCTTTTCTTCTTCTCCTCTTGGGAAAGTGACAGAGCAGAAAGTAATTTTCTTGCCTCGGGAAGCTTTACCTTGCTTTGCAGCTCCTCAAATATGCTCCTCCCTCTTTGGCAGAGCTCGAAGCGGCTCCGTAGCACATTCTCGTCGAGAGTGGGCGAAAGGAGGAAGAGAAATCTGTTGCTTGCAAATTTGGACGAAGCTTCCTTCGCAAAGATGGCAAGTAGCTCCCTTGCAAGCTTTCTTGCGTCAGGTGTTCTCAGAAGTTGCCTTGTTGTTGTCGTCGCCCCTGCTTTCTGCGATCGAATAGATGTTTTTGTTGTCCGCTGGAAAGAGGTCTTCTTTTCGTCACGAACCTGATCAATCAGAACTGCGCTTCGCGCAAATGCCAGCGCCTCCCTGTTTGATAACTGGGCTTCAGAAGCAAGTCCCTCGATATCCCCCAGTTTCGCTCTTCCAATTAGATCCAGAAGTTTCTCTTTCGAAACCTGTTGTCGCTTTGTCGAGCCGCTCGCAATCAGAAAAGAGGAAGCAAGACTCGAAAGTGGATCCTCGACATCAGAGGAAGGAGAAAGCGCCTTCTCATCAAGCTCGATCAAAAGCGGCTCACCAGCCCATCTCGGTCAGTAAACATCACTCAGTCTGAGGTCCGAGGAGCGAGGAAGAACGTGAGCTTCAGTTTGCTCTTTGACGGATCTCCGACATTCACGGAAGCCGCGAGGGGCATCTTTGAGGCAAAACTGAACTCTACGACCTCCGAGCTCGAGCTCGCCGGTTTCAACACCTTCTGGATGTACTCTACCGAGTAAACTGAATCGCTAGCCTCCGGAGATTCAAACTTTGCAAGTTCACCCTGCAAAAATACTACCTTCGCGTTCCCGGCATCTCCCTTTCCTGAAAATGTCAGTGTTCCACCAGGTTCGGCGCTTATCGTGACGTGATTCGAAACGGCTGATATGTCATCGAGGACTCTTTCAAATGCTGTACTCATTATCGAGAACTTTGAGACAAGGTTGAGCTTCGGGAGTGGAGTGCTGCTGACCGATGTCCTGTCAAGGAGGTGGAACTCGAAGTTCCGGTGCTCGCCCAACTTTATCTGAAGCGCCTCAGATAAACTGTCAGCGGAAGATGAAGAAGAGGATGAACCATTCCTTGAGATCGTGATGCTGTCGTTTTTGTCAGCGCGCTTGATTATCTTTGCAAAATCTTCGACGCGTACGGCAAACCTGTCTCCCTTGCCCTGAAATTCGAATTTCTCAAATCCTGCCGCTTCCCACACGAGATCTATCAGAGCAACGTGAGATGGATCCATGGCCCTGAACCTCACACCGCTGGAATCAATGTCGAATGCAGCTTCCTCTGTGAGGTTTTGGAGCGTGGACACTATGGTCTTCCACTCCTCCGATGTTTGGCACTTCATCAAGAAATGCGGGGAAGAAGACTGCTTTTCTCCCTGAAGGGGGTCTTCGGTTTTCACTGCCACTTTTTGTTCTCACTTCCTTACTGCAGCTCGAAACTCTCTTGAGCTTTTTATTGGTTTAACATTCGTTGGGAGCCAAACTCTTTTCTGGGAACTGACGATCTCTTTCCGCTATGACAGCCTTAGAGCTCGTTAATGTTCATGAGCCCCTATCAAAGTTGCGTCTTTCTCTGCGAGCTTATGCCTCCCCTTCGAGTTTCTTGCTCTATCAAGAGCAATCAATGCTACTCCGAGTCCAGCCAGTCCCAGGATCACTATCCAGCTGAAGACATAATTGCAAACAGAGAAAAAGGGAAGCGAATTAGTTGTTCCGTTGGAAACTTCACAGGTAGTCGTACCAGCGTAATAGAAGTAGCCAACAGCCCCTACGAATGACAATGTCCCTGCATATGACAGCATCTTTCTTGTCAACGTAGAACACGCTTCGCCTGTTATAGGCTCACTTATAATTGAAGCGTCTTGCACTCCACCCCCACCATCTCAAGACATAAGATAGTGAAATGTGGACAGGGGAGGTAATTGCACGACTGCACGCTGAGTTTCGACAAGGGAACAATAGTGGTGAGAGGGGATGTCAGGGTCCCGAACACCAAATGGGACGAAAGGACAAGGTCGTTCAGAGCCCAGGCTCTTCACTACAGCGAGATTGTCCAGTACTTGAATCAAAGCACCCTCCCCTTTTCCGACTATGTGCAGAAGGATTTGATGCCCTGCCCAACCTTCACATGCCCGTCAATAAAGCTCAGGGGATACCAGAAGCAGGCTCTTGCGGCATGGGACAGGTCTGGAAGGAGAGGGACCATAGTCCTTCCAACAGGGTCGGGAAAGACAGTCATAGCACTGAAAGCAATTGAACTCGTCAACCAGCCGTCAATCATAGTTGTTCCTACCCTTGATCTGTTGGAGCAGTGGAGGAAAAGAGTCGCAAAGGAGCTCAACATAGAGGTTGGCGTCTACGGCGGTGGCGAAACAACGCTAAAGCCGGTTACAGTTTCCACATACGATTCCGCGTATATTAGGGCGGGCGAGATCGGGAACAAATTCTCCCTTCTAATAGCCGACGAGGTTCATCACATCGCCTCGGAAGGATACAGGCAGATCGCAGAGATGTTTGCCTCTCCGTACAGACTGGGGCTGACAGCGACGTTCGAGAGGGAGGACATGCTCCACAACGAAATCCCGAGACTCGTCGGAGGGGTCGTGTTCCGGTTGGAACCCGAGGATCTGGCTGGCAGGTACCTCTCCAACTTTCGGATAGAAAGAGTCCGAGTAGATCTCAAGGAAAATGAGTTGCAGGAGTACGAAAAATACCACTCGATATTCGCAAACTACTTGTCGAGGAACAGGATGACTCTGAACACACCGATGCAATTCCAGAGGTTTGTGATGAGGAGCGCGAGCGATCCGGAAGCTAGAAGGGCACTGCTAGCGCGGAATAAGGCGCTCAAGATCGCGTTCAACTCGGAATCCAAGATAGACAAGCTTGAGGAAATACTGAGAGATAATAAGAACGAGAGGGTGATAATATTCACACAGCACAACGATCTCGTGTACAGGATCTCGAGGAGGTTCCTCATTCCCTTCATAACTCACACGACGGACAAGGAAGAGAGGCACAGAGTTTTGGAGCTCTTCAACACTGGAGAGTACTGGGCCGTCGTCACGTCCAAAGTTCTGGACGAGGGAATAGATGTTCCTGAAGCTTCGCTTGGAATCATCCTGAGCGGGACCGGAAGCTTGAGAGAATTTGTGCAGAGGCTCGGCAGGGTCTTGAGAAAAAAGACCGACAGAGATGCGAGGTTGATCGAAATAGTTTCGAGCGAGACATCGGAAGTGAACACGAGCTCAAGGAGAAGGAGAGGCCGGCCAGCTCGTACATCATCACCGTCTGAAAAATCTCCGTCAACAGCCCCAACAGATCATTTCACCAATAGTTGATAGATTGAGCCTGATCGGATTGGATTGGATACGGCCACCATTTTCATCTTCCAGCAACTGATTGATTTGATCGGTAGCTCAATCAATTGAACAAACAAGAGAGAGGCTGAAATTCGAACACGCTTCCGTCAAATCTACTGAGGGCAAGGGTTTCAAGAGGAGGCGCGATGCGGCTCCTCTATGCTTCTCCTGCTACTACTACGACGACAGAACTTGCACGCAACTTGATTGACATTTTCAGCAAAAGTCAGGGGTCGAAGAGAGGAGACCTGCTACAAAAGCTGGAGGAAGCCGAGTCCCCGACCGATGATTTCGGGAAGAAAGAAGGAGAGTCGATCGTAGTAAATCACGATTACAAGATTGCAAGGGGTCTTTCGGAACTTCTGATGAGGAGGTGCGTCTTTGAGCCTGGAGGGACTGAAATCGATCCCGAGCGCGCGAGGGCGCTCGTCTTCCTGAAGGCAAGCAAGAGCAGGGCGACTTCAGTTTCAGAGGTTGGTCAGGTGATAAGCGAAGCAGCTCGCGAGTTGGGGAACAAAGAAGAGGATCTTCAAAGATCGCTCTGGGCCGACCTCGACGAGGAGCTCATCATGAAAAAGTTCAACCCGCCCGGGAGCGCTGAAGACCTGATCAGATCATACAACCTGTCTCTCGCGCAAACAGCACTCTTCAAGTGTTCAAGGTTAGAGTTCACCGCTTCAGGAAACTGGAAGAACGTCTTCTGGTGGATCAAGAGGCTTGGCCTCATGTACTCAGTGGACGCCGTCGCCGGCAGCGGGAACAGAAGTAGTAGTAATAATAACAGAAACAACATCGGCGATTCCAAACTCGGTTACCTCGTTTCTCTAGACGGCCCTCTCTCGCTCTTCAAGTGGACCGACAGATACGGAACCTCTCTTGCCAAGCTCCTTCCACAGATTATTGGAAATGAGAGCTGGAGGATAAAGGCAGAGATTGTCGACAAGAGGAAAAACAGGATACTTTCCTTCGAAGAATCAAGCGAAAACACAAGGGGGCTCTTTCCCTCCGATGAGGGAAGTAGAGAGAGGCGGTTGTACGACAGCAGCGTCGAGGAAAAGTTTGCGCAGAGCTTTGCCTCCCTCGGCGATACCGGATGGACTCTCAAAAGAGAGCCCGAGCCTCTGTTGACTGACCCTTCACCCAAGACTGGTGTTAGGCACATAGTCATCCCTGATTTCAGCTTTGAGAGGGTGGGAGAACGAAGGAAGGTCTACCTGGAGATAGTTGGATTCTGGACCCCAGAGTATCTGACGAGGAAGCTCGAGAAGCTCTCCTTGCTCCCAAAGGAAACTGTTGACATTATGATAGCAATGGACGAGGATCTGATCTGCTCAAGTGGGGACAGGAGGAAGCTCCTCTCACTTGCCCTAAACGAACGCAAGGTGGTAACCTACTCTTCAAGGAAAAAGGTTCCTCTAGCTCCGATTCTCGAGCATCTGAAACTAATTGACGACGAGATCGTGAAGCGAGAAAAGCATAGGGCTCTGGAAATGCTCCCAGGTCTTGAACTCAAAGAGGATGTGATTCAGCTGGATGAGATTGCCTCGAGGTGTGGGATCTCTCCGCAGGCAATGCGTGCCGCGCTTGGCTCCTTGGGTGTGAGCGGATATTCAAGGATTGGCGATCGTCTTGTCAGCGAAAGGAAGCTGGAAGAAGCGAGGCAAAAGATAGGCGCGCTGATCCATAGCGAAGACGAACATTCTCATCCAGTATTGGCAGCAGGAGCAGCCGAAACGGCACCAGAAAAAGAAAAAGAAGAGGGGGTCAGCTTGCTGGAAGCGAACAACGCCATCCAGTCTTGCGGCCTCGATCCGACTGGGATCATAGAAGCACTGGGCTATGCAATTGTCTGGGAAGGGCTGGATATGGCGAAGAGCAGGGTGATCAGCGTAAGAACTGGAACAAGGGAATGATTGAGCAAGCGAGCGAGCCATCAACTCACATAGCAACCTCGGATAACAATTAGCCGCTGATCTAGCACTTGTCCTCAAACTCATTTCGAGGACATATCATGAACGGGAAAGTTGATCGTCTCTCACTTACCCATATCGCTTCGTCCACGCACAGCGAAATGTATTTTCAGACTCGCCGCGCCCTAATCCTGGGAAGAGGAGTTGGGCAATACCCAAGCAACTTTCCTTGTCATGCGTCGCTGCGAAAAGTCGCCGAGAGAACATGTGGGTTGACCTTATCGATGCATGATTTTACGGGGAAGTTGGTCCCGCCTAATGCATTGCACAAATCCCAAGCTGACATGTCCAAACAATTATTTCATCAGAGGACGATTCCGGGCTTATTGGTGACTGTCAGTTTCATCTCCCGAATGTTCTTCGCCTGCAAGAGACCGACATCCTTGATTCACAATGTCGCATGTGTTATCAACACCCCACTAGTTTTCAGGGGATCTCAAAGAGTAAAGAAGTCTGAAGAAAAGTTAAAGGACGAAAAGCTAGGGCGAAACTTCATCAAATCTCTTGTTTGCCGTTTTCGGTCCCATCTGCGCCAGCGCTGCGGAGATTGCCTGGAACAAGGCAACCACAAGAAATATGCCGATTGTACCAAACACGGGAAGTAACAGGTATATCACTGCCGTAACTGCAATCAGCCCAATACCGCCCCCTAGATGACCCACTCCATCAGCCAGTGCGAAGCCAGTCGCACGGGCTCTCGTTGGAAAGCTCTCCGTAGACCATGCGTATGTGATTGGGACCCAGATATCGATCCCTACAAAGATCAGGAAAGCGCCGAGAGTCGCTAGTCCAAAGTTACCCAGACCAAAAAATCCGATCGAGATGGCGCCGAGAGTAGTGATCACTGCTCCAACAGGAGCCCAAAGTTTCCTTTCCATCTTGTCGCCAATGAAAACTACGAACAGCCCAGCCAGCACGAACCCGAAAACGCCGAGCGCCACAATCATTCCATTCTCAGGAAAAGGGAAGCCCAATGCCACAAGCAGCGGCGAAAGGGCTGCCGAGATTATGTAGATCGTCACGTAACCAAAGAACCATACAAGGAAAAGGAGAATTGTTCTGTTCCTGTACGTTGGATTCCTGAAAATCTCTGAATACGACGCGGGTTTGACTTTCTGGATTGCTTGGATAGATGGCGGAACCTCTGGTAATTGAGCCACATGTCTCAAAGAACGTTCTTCCATTTGCTGAACTATTTCCTCTGCCTCACTCACCCTGTCGCTGCTAATCAGCCACCTGGGCGATTCCGGCAGGCCGACTCTGAGAAGTACACCAATGAACGCAAGTGTCCCACCCAGGGCGTACATCACTCTCCAGCCGTTCACTGCCATGAAGCCCGAACCACCAAGAGCAAATGGCAGTCCGTAGGGGAACGGAGCTGAAGGCGTGGTGAATATCAGCCCAAGCCAAACGGCAGATACGGTTCCTATGCCCGCAAGAACGAATAGTAGTGCAGTGTACTTTGCCCTTCCGTTTGTGGGCGCGACCTCATTGATGTAGGTGTTGACAAGAGCCAGGTCGGCGCCCACGCCTACTCCAGTTATCGTTCTGGCTATCACAAACCATGCATATGTCGAAACGAACGCATTCAAGATGGAGCCAGCCCCCGTGATTAGAAGCGTAAAGATGAGCATCTCTCTTCTTCCGTATCTGTCCGAAAGAGGGCTCAAGATTAAAGCACCGATGACGTATCCGACCACATTCAGAAGTACGGCTGGACCTTCAAGCTCGGCTATTCTTGGAGACGTCGGCGACTGGATCCAGCCCAGAGTCAGCGCTGTTTGAATGAATGAGACGTTGATATTGAAAATATCATAGAAGATGAAGACATATCCTGCTCCCAATATTCCGATGAAAATATACGACAGCGCCCATATCGGGATCCTGTCTTGTCTTGCGATTACTTCTTCCGCTGCTCTTCTTGTTGGCTCGCTGCTTCGCAAAGTGACTCGCTAGTTCCAAAAATAGCGCTTATATCGGCTGTGGCGCGATACACAACAACAGGAACACCAAAAGAAGGCGGTTGTTGAAACCAGGCTACCGTGACCAGAAACTTCCAGACGACCCGGAGATGGAAAACAGAAACATTGCCAACGATGGTGACATGCCAGAACTGTGGACATCCATTCCCGTCAACAGTTCTCCAGCTGGATGAAGATGCCTTCAAAGCAGGTAACTGGAACAAGCAAAATGACGAGGGAAAGAAATACTCCGAAACCTGTCCAAAATTCAAGAAGCGATTTGAGTACTACTACGATAATTTTTTCTGGAAAGATCAGAATGCCCACTAGTGTTGCATGGATGAGATGACTTTGCTAGTCCTCAGCTCGCCCCTGATGTCCTTTTTCCTTTTCCAGACGTTCTGGTCGATTCTTTCAATAGAAGCAAGGCATTTTCGCTCATCCTCCTCCAGGGTGTAGAAGAAAACAGAACGCTTTGCGGCTAGCATCTCTTGCTCTTGCCCCTCGGCGAATCGTAGCTGGAAGAGACGCGTTTGGATATTTCTTGCTTTCGAAATACGCATATCTCCTTCTGGATTGATTGCTATAGTGAATTATGCGTTAAACGCGTGCAGCATTGACGTGATAATTCACCTCTGAATGTTCCTGCCCGCATTCCATACCCCTACTCTTGCTTCGCGGATGGATTTGCTCGCCATCCGGATCAAAAATCGATATATCAATCGGGGCGGTTGATGCAATCTATCGAAGGGTTGATCGAATCGAAATCAAGTCGATGGATCTATCAATTAATCGAGAAACAATCAATCGACGAACTAGGGGCTCGAAAAATCGATCAAAAAAAATAGATTGATTGGAGAGATCCATCCGCAAGCATATACCCGTTTGAATCGGCCCCCGCATTCATAATCGGAATTTCTGATGATGATCTTTATTCCTCTCTTTTCAGATGAACAAGATCGGGCTTCGGTATTCTCTCTAGTGTGTCTGTTCCCGTATTTCTCCAGAGAAATTCCTCACTGTGATGCCCAGTACTGGGGAATTCCAAGGTTCGAGTCTTGTAGCATTGCATAGCCAAGCATCCCAGAATTTCCTAGACGATCTCTAAATGCATTCAACGCTGAGATAGAATACCCTGTGCAAGGTTGCTTCGAATTGTCTTATTCTCTCCGAGCCCTGCTGAAACGCCAAGTCCTTGAAATTTTACTTTCCTTCACCCACTCAATTCTGTTTTCAGTGATCCAATAATGTGATCTGCATGGTAGGCTAAAACTTCCAATCGAAGGGTAGAGAGTTACCTTATCACCATTCCAAGTAAGAATCCAGCGATTTGGAGCGATTGGCGTCACAACTTCATTACCGCAACCACAGGCGCAACTGTGCATTGCTACCCTATATGGAATAGAAATGTAAAGGACACCTTGTTCCATATGTTCAGGAACAACATCGGTGAACTCAGGCCGCAATAGCATTTGTTTTTTTGAAGATTTCCGCATTTGTTAACAAACTCAGCGAAATTGCGTATGTCAAGTGATGCTCATTGTCCACTTGACCATAGAATCCCCACAATTTCTTCCATTTAATTACTGCAAATGCAGCATTTAGAGCATTCAATTCAGCGATTTGGATGTTGCGGGAATATTCATTCTCTTCGTGCGTGGCGAAATCGATTCTTGTTGCAAGATGATCTTTGTAGCCTGGCGTACAAGTCGTAACGCGAATCTGACCGTCTAATTTCTTGTTATCGGTAACATGGAGCCCCATTCCAACATCGACAAATGCGATTCCGTTAGTGACGAGATAATCCACAATGGCCTTCTTGCTTGTCCCTTCTATGCAGAGGAAAACAAAATCCATTTGTTTCAAGTCAGCAACGTTATCTAGTGTGACATTTGACGGATGAGGGATTATGTTCTTCCGCATTTTAGAGTAATTCTGAGAATGTCATTCGACCTTCGTTCTTGTCTTGCGAAGGTCATCTTTCGAAGGGGCACCCGGAGAACGAAAAGCATTGTGCTGAAGAAAACTGTCTCCGTCAAACAAATGGATCTCTAGAACTGGAGTCTTTGCTAATAGGTCAAGAACGTATGCTCCGGTTCCTCCGAGGCCTACAATTGCGATTTTGCCCTTGTGAAGTTTCTCGGTGATTTCAGTGATACCAGCTCGGCTAGACGCGTTATCTATGTAGTTGAACACCGATTCTTCCTCTACAACAGGAACTAAAAGATGGGTCTTAGCTGTCACGGAAGGATCAATGGCTCGGGCATGCCCTTCGATGATTCTGATATAAGTCGTCATTTTTTCGTAATAATCGTTGTATCCCTCGGGTCGTGGTTTCTGCGAGAAAAGAAAGGTGGCTACAAGATCCTTTCCGATCTGCTCGCTATGTTTAGGATTATTGACTAGTGCAGTCAACGGTGAACCATTCGAGTCGCAAGGATAGCTTCCGACCCATAATCCCACATGCGTTTGTGGTTTATTAGTTGTGACATTGTCTTTGAGATCTAATGTAGAGGCGAGTGTTCCAAAATCTATTGTTTTTTGTTGATTCACATACGGGACATGACCGATCAACAAATACCCTCTAGATATTTGGACTTCGTAACCTTCATCACGAAGCTGCTTTAGGTCGGCACTATGAGTTAGTAGTTCGGTCGACAACGAAGACCATCTCGTTATCAACAAACACAGTTTGGCCTTTCACGAGATCCCCTGAAGGGTTCTGGGGCGGGCCTTTAGAGTACGAAACCGTGAATATATCGCCAGGATTGTGTGGAGGCGGATACGCTAAGTCCACGACCTCTTGGTAGTTGATCTTTGCCCCATTCCATTCCTTTGTTCTCGTGTTTACTATGATGCTGAATCTTTTCTCTGCTACCTGCATTTCACTTCACCTATTCGTTCCAAGGAGCTGAACTTACAGGAACCTCGCTTATTGAAGAATAAAAAGCTACTGCTACCATTTCCATGTTTTCCAATACTGCAATATCCGGACGACTCGATTGGTTTTAAATTCAGCCTGAGTCAAGCGCGAGCGTTCCAATTTTTTGCTTAGCAATTGCCCTAACATTTAGAGTTGATATAAAATGCCCAAAAGATGTTCTAGCATCAGCCGCTTTTCTTCTAGCTAGAACTCACCTAAAGAACCAAGACCTGTTTGTGGAGTTACTCTAGTAATCAGGCACACTCGCCACTACCTCGAACCAATTATGGCATCAATCGAAATTCTGCCACAGTTCACGCAGTAGCTTCCAACCTTTCTGTGAACGTTTCGTCTTTTTGCGTGGTTGGTGTCGTCCGAAAACTGGCAGTAGAGAGATATCGAAGAAGGTCTTTCGCAGCTGGGGCAAGTTAAGCCAACGCTTCTTACCTGATGCAGCAGCCATTCAATCATTACTTGCGTGTAATCTATCTTGATCCCCTCGACAACGCCACGGTCCTCCATCAGGGAAAGCTCTTGCTTAAGCTGATTCTCACTTATCCTGATGCCCTCTGCACGGAGGCCAAAAGCTATCCTTTCAAGAGTAGGAATGGAGGAAGAAGTGGACATCCGTACGAGAATTACTCCGATCCTTTTTCTCAATTCCATGTCGTTCTCAGATATCAGGAACAGAACGAGTTTGGAGTAGTCTACCACGAAGTATATTTTCCGGAATACGTGGCAAAGTGTATCGCTTCGAGCAAGACCGACGCAGCTACCGCACAGGGTAAAGAGTTGTTCCCATCGTTTCGGCCTAGGCAACTTCGCATAGAGTATCCTCTGGTGCGTGACTGCACGACACTTTGGACAAGCAAAGAGATTCAGAAGGATGACACCAATAGATTAGTGTCATTCAAAGACTTAACGGCGCTAAATGCGAGACAAATCGAAGCTCCTATTTTGCTTGCCTGCTTGAATACAACCCGACAGTTCCTCCACGCGCACGACACCTCTCAGTAGAGAGTCAGCCGTACGGCTTCAAAGGACACTGTTTCGGCTCTTAGGAGCCAACCCCAAACCAAAAGGTTTGGAGCACCCAATAGCTTCTCAGCTACCGGGATCTTCAAGGGGTAAGTAAGAGTCCAAATTTAGGACTCGTCATCTTCCACATAAAGTGGAAGGAAATCATCCCTTACGATAAAGAATCAAGTTAGGCGTTTCGACGAATGGGATTTCATTGGTTGTTATGTTGTTCCGAGACTTTACTACGCATCAAAAATTGATTTTTGACAGCGAACCTCCAGCCATTCTGGATTATTGCGCCATCATTCTTCTTGATTGCTTCGACTACAGGTGCAACAATGGGATCAGGTTTTCCGTCAAGTGTATTGACGAAGGCATAGTAGAAATTAGGGTTACCTCCGTTCTTCTGTCTCCACTCTATGTTCATAGAAAGTATGTCCGGAAGTGGAGGTCCCTCTTTCTTTGTTTCTTCGCTACCATTTTGCTGCTTTGTTAGTATCTTCCTGTCGGTCCTTTGTTTTCCCAGAACGTAAGTAATCACCGTGAACTGATGCCCTTCCTTATCGAGCTTCAGAGTTTCTGCAGCCTTTACAAAGGACCACCCTTTCTTGAGAAGCTTGTTGGCATCTTCTACGTGCTCTCTTTCAGCAAGCTCGGAGATTTTGTCGTAATCCATTCACAGCCACACCTCTTCTGAGAACGTGAAGGACTTTTAACAAGGAATTCGTAGAACGCACTCAAGCTCTGAGCAGAGTGGAAATTACCTTCTCAGGCGTCGTGGGATCGGTGCCTTCCATCTCAACTATCCGATATTCGGCTCCATCGACTGGCTCCCAAGCAATTGGCTCAAACTTTTTCCCTTTGTTATCGTGGGACCACTCGCAGACTTTCATCTTGCTGCCAAGGAACATCTTGGCGTACCTTCTGGCCTTGGTGTCAGCCTGTCTCTGGTTCTTTGCCTTAACCAATTCAAAATGCGAGTACTCGTGCTCTCCGTCCCTCACGTTTACCCAGAAGGAGAAGAGTTTTCCACATTTTGCTACGTGTTTGTCCAGACCTTCTTCTGAAACGAGTTCATCACAATACTGACATCTAGTTGCTGACATTGTTAATTCACCCTATTCTTTCACTTTGCTTCCTTCTCTGACGATAGGCTATTGATTATCAGATCGTAGTTTTTCTTCCAGATTTCTCCTATTGATTTTCCGCCGAGTATGTTTAGTGCGAGTTCGAACTTGCCAAGAAGCAGGGGAACGCTGATGCCATCGGCCGAAGTGATGATTATAGATCCATCACCATCATCGATTTCCGTATCACCGCTTTCATCTACAGAGTATCCGTCGGTAGATTTGACGTGGATTGGCTTTCCCTTCATGCGCCCATATTTCAGAAGGTTGTATGGGGTCTTTCCTATGGTGGTTGGAGATCCGCTCGATGTGAGAACGACATACTTGTCGTCCAATTCTCTAAGCACTTTCAAGACGATCGACCGGTCCGAGAAGATTTCGTACAATTCATGTACTCGGTTCTTGACCTTTTGAGGTAACGCGAATGGCTCATCGTATAGGATTCGTTCAAGATTGCTGTCGCGTATTTTGTACCTCAGCGGCCAGTCCACATATCCGTCTGGCCTCTCTATTGCCATCGTAATGTTGTTGTCGTCTATGTGTTCAACCCTCAGGCCGTACTCTTCGCCTCTGTATTTTACAAACTCATGGTAGAGTTGATTTGGAAAGAATGACGAAGTAACCAAGAGCTGTGTCATTCTTACTTCACTCTCCAAAGATCAGCTCTAAACCGTCGAAGAACCTGATTGCAGAGAGAACAGATAATCTCTGTACTCTCTAGCTTTTGATGCGTCTTTTTCTCCTTCCATTGCACACAGGTACATCTCAACAAGGCCTTTGTCTGCCACAGCAGAGGCGACGTGAAAGGCGCAGTTCGCCACACACATCTCTTCAGGCTCGTAGCTTTCTGCGCTTGAACCGTTGCAGTCACGATATTTGCCGAAATATCCTGACCTGCTTTTTCCGGTCATACTGTAGAATGTGTCTTCGGCTACTACTGATCTTAGGTCGTAGCTGACTCCTGAATACATACAGAGAACGGCAAGCTCAAACGCTTCCTCCGAGTCGAGAGCCAGAAATATTCTTCTTCTCTTTTCGGCTGCCTTGTATGTTTTAGAGATCGTTGGGGCGTCGTACACTAGGATTTCCACTCGCTTCTTGCTGTCTACTATTTGGCTAAATGTCATCCTTCCGTCGGTTGTTTCCGCTTCCTTTGTGTTGACTTTCCTAACGAACTCGTCAAGAGTCACAGCGTTCGGCATTCTCTTTGGATTTGCTTTGGTCAGCTTGTAAGAAGAGTCTACCTCCTTGAGAATTTCTAGGTACTTCGAAAGTTGCCCACTGGGAATGAAGATGACCTTGTCGTCTACCCATGAGGCCCTGTATTCTGATTCTGCCCGCTCCGAGAGGTAATGCGTAGTGTTGCCGTAGCGCTCGTCCGAGATTACGTGCGATTGGTGAATTGTGATGTAGTAAGGAGCATTATCAGGCTCGGTCCGCACCTCTGAATCAAGTCCGGCTCTCCACTCTCTCCCGAGTTTTGCCTTGACCCTTTGAAATTCTTCCTCCGCATCTGTCCTGATGCCGTATTTTTGGAAGAGCTTCTCCGAGTAAGAATCGTAGTAGTGTCTGTATGCAGCCTTGAATACAATCGCATCCTCGTACTCCTTTCTCAAGACATGTTCATACTCTCTTACGACGCTTCTCGAAAGAAAGAGGTGCTTTGATTGGAGGACGAGGTTTCCAAGTTTGACAGAATCCTTCCCATCGCCGTTCCTCTTCACGTGGAAGCTGACGATGTTTGTGATTTCCTGCGTCTCTTTGGTGGGAGTGTAAAGCTCGGTCTCCCCTGAAGCATAGTAAAAGTCGTGGCAGGGGGAGTTTCTGAAATCGTCTAGTGTCTTTAGGTCGAGTGCTCTGGGAAGTGTTTCCTTCAGTTTCCTATTGATTTCCTGTAAGAGCAGCTCCTGAGCGTCTTCTCTTAGCCTTTCTCTGTCAGCAGCGGGTTTGAATTTTCGCTCGTTCTTTATGTCGACAAGGCAGGTATGAAACAGATCCAGTGAGGAGGCAACGTTCTTTGCATGTATTGGAACCCTTAGAAGGAGAACAGTAGGAGCAGGGCGCGAATCAGAGCTCCTCGGAACCAGCATTCCCTTGAGATAAAAGTCATCGTCGTCTATCTCGATTGGGATTCCATAGGAAGAAGGGACGGCGTCACCAAGATCCTTGTAGATGTTGACCTGTTCTGACTCTCTGATCTCGTTTCCGTCTTCGTTGAGAACGGTGAAGAAGGTATCTAAGTTGGAAAATGCACAAACCGTTCGCGCGTATTCTTCCAGCTTTCTGAGGTCTATGTCTTCTTTTAGAGTGACTGTTACTCTTGTACCAGTCGATGCAAGTCCTCTTGGTTCCGGAAGCCTTTCGTATTTTTCTCCATCGCCAAGATACGAATACTTCTCGCCGCTCTCAAGACTGAAGCTCTCGAACAGAATGTTGTCTGAGAGAGCTCTGAATGCTAAATGACCCATTCCGAACTGTCCAATCTCGTCTCCTGATTCGTTGTCGGTCTCTCCAAGAACTGCCAGAACGTCCTTGAAGCGCTTTAGAGGCATTCCCAGACTGTTGATTCCATGTATGACCAGGTTACGGTTTGAGTAATCTATAGTCAGCATTATTCTGGGTTGGACGTCAGATCTTAGGGCGAGTGCTCTTTTGCATGCGCGCACTTCGTTCACATACAATTCTCTGAACCCAGAACTAACATTGCTGTAGATGTCCCGGCTGAGTCTTTGCCTCACCACGTCCTCTTCCAGCCTTGCTTTGATTACGCCGTTTGAATCTTCAAGTTTCGAGATCCTGTCGTTTGTTACTGTTGCTGTTGTTACCAATGCGAAAAATTCACCTTTCAGGTAAGGAAGACCGTTCATTCTTTCTGAAAGTTCTTCGGATGTTGCTCTGCGAGGAGCTCCTCTAGGATCCTATTCCTGCAAGCTTTGAGCGATTTGTCTCGAAACTGGGCTCGGCCCATGATGAAGTCATTGCACTGCTGATTACAGGACTCTCTCGCGAGCGTGGTAGCCATCTCACCTTGAGTCTCTCTTTTCCTTTCATTTTGTTTCAAATGGGATCGCCGAGAGAGTCATGACTGATTCCAAGTTCTGGGCAGGTCCACTTCCTGCAAACCGTATCGTACTCCAGTTTGCTGCCGCAATGTTCGCAGTGTTCTACTGTGTTTGCGAGTAGCTTTCGTGCCCACTTTCTGGCCTCCTCAAAGCTGCACACTTCGAATGGAATGGTGAACCCGCCCGTTGAGCCAAATCCCACCTTCGCATCCTTGCATCCGTCCACTCTCCACTTCCTGCAAATGTCGATTGCGGACTCCACAGCCTCTATCGGATTATCGTACTCCTGAAATTCGCCTGCGTACTTTGCCACTATGGCGTCAGGATTGACGTAATAGATGCCGCCGACGGATACCTCGACGACGCGTTTTCCTTCCGGCCACTGCAGCTGCCTTGTGACCACTAGTTTCATTTTGGTTTTTCACCTTTGGAAAAGAAGACAGACTATGAGTTTGAGGACTTGAAGGATTACTCATCTAGAACCGTAACAGTGCATCCAAGCTCTGAAGTAGAGTGTCCTAAAAGTTCGCTTTCGCCATCATAGGCGTAGTCTCCAACGTAGTGTAGGATGCCCTTGGTTATCCCACTAGATTCTTCGCGTTCAACTCTTCCCTCGGAATGACTGAGCAAATACTCTAGGTCGGGGTGTTGGATGAGAAGTAGAAGCTTGATGTCATTCAGTGTTACATTGGGCGAGTCAAACGAAAAGGTGATTTCAAGCTCCTGCATATCCTCGTATTCCTCTATCTTCTGTGGTGAAGATGCCCTGATAATTTCATCAACCGCCTCAAGATAACCCGCGGTGTAGACTGAGAAAGTGACCTTCCTTCCATCCGCCGTGAGGGCAGCATCAATTAGGCTCCCAGTCACATTCTTCCCACAGGCACTTGTTTTCAAGGGCATCCCGTAATTTGCTTGCTACTTTCTTTGTCTCTTCCTCCGACGCGAACGCTGCTACGATTGAGTAGTACGAAGAATGACCTGATGGTCTGCCATACCAGATTTGCAACTATTCTTCCACTCCCTGCGACATCAATTCAGCGAGATGCAGCTTTGCATGTTCCTCCATTGTCTGCTCCTCTCCTTTTTCCGTTGGCTTGCCAAATCGCTCGGTACAGAGACGACATTCCCCCGAAGGATTCTCCTGGTTCCTGTTGTTCCCGCTCAGATTGCCGTACTTTTCTCCTGCAAGGGTGTTCTTTACTCTGGCGAGATTCACGTACCTGTAATAATCTCTCAAGTCAATATCGTACTTGTCAAGCAATCTGGATAGGAACCGATCGAAATATTCTCCCCTTCTGAATTTGTGTTCATCCCATTCAATTTCGATGTGTTGGATGCGTCGAACCTTGTCCTCTTCAGTAAGCAGCATTCCGGTGTGTTTCATCTTCGCTCACTCAGAGTAGTAAGCAGCTTGTACGATTCTGCGCTTTTCTTGTCTTTGATTATTTCACCTAACTGACGAGCTTCAAGCGAGGGAAGGATTGGAATCCTCGGATGATTTGCTCCGTTAAGAGCGGCTATCGTGCCCTCTGGGAATTCATGCGTGTTTGTCTCAGTATCTACAATCGCAAGCTCGAAAGACCCACCATCTGGGTCGTGTTTTGGAACAAAGGTAATGCTGAGGCAGTTTTCATTTTTGAATTTGTCTCTTTCAGCTACTCCATTCCTGTAGAAGTGAATGCTCACTTCGTTACTCATACCGAATGGTCCCAGAATCTCGAAATGGCGATCCGGGAACTCTTCTTGCATCTCCTTTGCAACCTTCTTTACTACCATTTCGATCCATGAAGGTGCCCTGAGCCAATCGAGCTCTGCTTTGAGTTGACTCATTTCGCGTTCGATTTCAATCCGTCTTCGCCGATAGCGAATCACTGCTTCGGCATACTCCTTTGACAACTGTGAGATTGTTGTTCTTTCCATAGTAACCCATGCTCCGCCACATCTCAAACGTCCGCTGGATGTCACCAAAATCCTTTATCGGAATCTTTCCCCAGGAGAAGCTGTCTCGCGCGACACATTTGTCCTCGGTGATGCATATGATCGGATTCATGGTGGATTGCAGTCCCAGTCGGTGAAGAAGACCACCTTCTCCCAGAATTTGCCCTGTCTCAACATCGACTTTGACGTGGAAACCAAGATCCCCTATGAAATCAGTCAGTTCTTGAAAGTCTCTTTCTGACGGGCACAGCTCTTGCGAAGCTCTTCCTTCTGGCCTGCATTGTAAAATCAGGAAGTCATTTATCCCCATGTTCTGCGCCGCGCAAACAATCTTCTTGACGTTCTCTGTGCCGTTTCTGAATAGGATCGTATTGATGCCAATCGAAACGTTCTTTCCAACCAGCCTCCTTACCTTGTTTACGTCTTGCTCAGACCAGCAGCTGATTCTAATCTCTCCGACGTTCCCCGCGAGAGTCCTGAGATCTTCGTCTCTGATCAGGTAGCCGTTGCTCGTTATGGAGATGTCAAGCTCGGTCTCGTTCCATGTCTTCTTCACAAGCTGAGCTAGCCCAGGAAACGTAAACGGTTCTCCACCGCCAAGCGCGATACCCTGTAATTTCCAGTGATCCAGGTACTTGAAGAGTGAACACAGCTCCTCCGATGTCCATTCATGCTCAAAGGTCGAGGCAGATCTCTGGCTGCAGAAACGACAGTGAAGATTGCACTTGTTCGTAACTTTGACCTGAGCGTAAAGGGGCCTATCAAGCGTCTGATACTTGAAGGACTCAAGCAGGATATTCAGTCCCGTATCACGATTGTAAAGAAGAAGGCCTTCGGGCGTCTTGAAGTCGCGCCACATGACAGTTCACT
>JAKAPU010000185.1 GCA_021806865.1 archaeon | reverse complement strand
CCGTCAGTTGCTGTTTCTGAATTTTATTCGAACTAGCTGACGGCCTATCTACTGAATAGATGTCTGTGCCTGCACTCCCTTGACTTCAGAGGGCGTTCTTCTAGAGAATAGCCAAGCAAGCACCAGGACGATAGGGACGGAGATCACAAACCAGAACAAGTAATCGAGCGAGGCATTAACGGCATTCACTGATACATTTGGGGCAATGCTGGGGCATATCCCAGTTGAATGAGTCATCGGAGGAATTCCATTTATGTGGTTTATTGAGTAGAAAAACGGGAGTGGAAACCCAGTCGCGGTGCCCTTGCAAGCAAATCTTGAACTAGGAATTGTTATGGAAATCGCAGTTGTGGAAAGCGCAAACGAAACAAGCATCAGCAGCAATCCAAGCGCGAGAATGTAAACGACGATACTCGAATTGAACTTCATTTACATCTACACGTCGTAATATGAGTCGAGTTTTGATTTATGCTACGAATACGATCTTCATTTTTGATAACATCGCGTCGTTCGAAACAATCAAGAACGGATTTTGATGCAATGTTATGTAACAATCTTACGTATTCTGAATCTTACACTGGTTCCTACTTCCGCCTACCAATGATACTGTTCCAATTCTGGACAGTGTCTGAAAGACCGGAACAACAAGACAATCGAGTAAGACTGTTGACTCTTTGCTGAAATCAGCTTCTCCTTTCCTTCTTGATGTATTATGGACCAGATGACGCGTTGTGATACGCCGTCAACAAATCTGCCGCACGTCAAGCAATTAGGCGGCGAGTCTCTCGTCTGAAAAGGTAAGTTGACAAAATAAGCATTACCGCATCGAATATGAAAATAATCGCAATGTCACCGAATGGAGGAATTCCAGCGCCCGCTTTATAGCTGGGATTCATCAGTGCTTGAATGGCATACACCGCATAAGTCAGAGGGTTGTACTTAATGATGGTAGCGAGCCAGCTCGGCACGAGGACAGGCGGGAAAAGGGCGCTGCTAAGGAAAACCAATGGTAACCCAATTAGATTAATGACACTCCAAAATGCTTCAGAGGTGGTAGCGACTGTGGCAATAATCACAGAGATACTCGCAAACCCAATTGCAAGCAGCATTGCGATGAGGATAATTGCAATGCCGCCAAGAATCCCCGTTCCAACACGGACGCCTAGTAACAGAGCCATGGCAAGGATAATCAATGACTGGATGCCTGAAATCAGAGAGATGGCCATCACCTTTCCGAGGGCTAAGGAATAGCGAGCGATTGGCGCAGCAAGCTGCTTTTGGAAATATCCAAACCGGCGGTCCCAAATCGTAGTCATCCCACCGAAAATGCTCCCAAATATTACAATCATGACAATAACACCCGGAGCGATGTACTGATAGTAGCTGCCCCGAAAACCAACGGATCGTAGGAGCTCGCTGGTTCCAGAAAAAATCGAGCCCACTAGGACGAGCCAGGTTGCTGCCTGCAAAAGTCGACTTGCCATCCCTAGTCGGGATCGGAAGTAGTGCCTCACCTCCCTCCAAGCAATCCAGTAGATTTCCTCAAGTACGCTCAAGTTCTTGCCCTCCTTGAACGCTCTAGAGCGCGTCGTGCCGCCCAGGTGTCCCCTCGCTCTTCGCGAAGTCCTCTTCCTGTGAAGCCCAAGAACACATCGTCCAGAGAAGGATGCTTTGATGAAATAGAGTCGATATTCAAATTCATCTCGTTGGCAAGTCTGAAGATCTCGGGAATAGCATGCTCCACGCTTGTCACGCTCACAATCAACCGGAGACCCTGCTGCTGTAGTTGCAGGACGGTAGGAAGACCTCGCAGTCCGTCGCAGAAATTAGAGACTATTCCCACCGGAGCGGAAGGCATCACTATCTCGATTAGATCTTTGCCTAAGGATTTTTTCAAGTTCTCCGGGGAGTCGAGAGCCTTTATTTCACCTTGGTCTATTATTGCGACCCTATCACAGAGAGCATCCGCCTCGTCCATGTAATGAGTCGTAAGGAAGATCGCGAGTCCTTGTTCGCTTCTTAGCTTCCGTATATAGTCCCAGATTGCCGACCTAGTCTGCGGGTCCAGCCCTAATGTAGGTTCGTCGAGAAAAAGGATTCGCGGGCGATGGATCAGTCCACCGGCGATATCCAGTCTTCGGCGCATCCCTCCTGAGTAATTGGCTACGAGCTTATCAGCCCATTCGCTCATGCCAACAGTCTTGAGAACGTCATCTATGCTCCGATCGAGTGCCGTGCCCTTGAGGTGGTGAAGGTGTCCCTCAACCATGAGATTTTCGCGGCCAGTAAGGTACTCATCAACGGCTATGTCCTGAGAGACGTATCCTATTGACTCCCTCACTCGCGCGGGTTGGCGTACAATGTCGTAACCAGCAACCTGCGCGCTACCACCAGAGGGCGTAATTAGAGTAACCAGCATGAGTATTGTGGTTGTCTTGCCTGCTCCATTTGGACCGAGGAAGCCAAATATCTCCCCCTCCTTGACTTCCAGCGATATGTGGTTGACGGCTGTGAAAGAGCCAAATTTCTTTGTCAAGCCGTTCATCAAGACGGCTGAATCTTGGGTCACAGCCCTAAGATGACCTCACTTTCATAGTGACTTATCCAAACTAGTTCGATTGTGATCGTTCTATCTTCTCCAGATACAGGCCGTTTCATGGGACTTTCATGAATGATCTCATGAACGCTCCATGAGAATTTAAAGCGGGAGGATGATCATCATCGTTGATAACTGAGTCACGAAGCCAGTTGAATCACCAAAGTGTGATCTAGCGTTAAACAAGAAGTCGTAACCAGGAACCTCTTCCAGATAGATTCAACTTCTCTTGTGAATCAACGAATTTGGCGCGGCCACAATACCTTGGCTCTATGGCATCTTGTGATGAATCTCGAGTCAAAGAAATTTGAAGATTAAACTCGGAACGACATTGTCAATTCTTCCATCGGTGCAGGACAGTATCGAAATTCCACTCTGGTAGGCGCGAATCGATTTGCGATTTCACCCAAATGTATTGCAACGACAAATAGGCTGTGAAGATTCCCATTGCGGCAACATATCCGTTGATCACACCCGGGGCCAATGCCTGCGCGTTCACCCAGTAAGCGACTGGAGAGAGGAAGGTATGCCCGAAGACGTCTATGCGCCATAGGTATCCGTCCTGAGGGATGACCAGTAAGTACGGTCGCAGAGCTTGAACGTCAATCGATATGTTGTCAGCCAGCGTGGCAATCGGGATTGTCATCAGGAGGTTTGTCAAGTTTCTCTGAGGGCTCCAGCCTGCCTGATAGAGGCACGAGTAAGATACGACGAGGGCCGCAAGCATGAACATTACTTGGTAAGCGATCGCCTCATCCTCGCCTATGTTTCCTATGTTCATGTACTTTGCCTGCAATCCGTCGAATGTCCCAAGCGCCGTAGTTGCAAGAACTAGCTTAAAGGCCCTTGAACTCTTGATCCTGGAGCTGTCTCTTGTTGCGAGCAGGAGGTATCTCAAGCGATATGCAGCTTTCATTGAGCCCCGAGCCTCTCGCGCAGATTCTGAAATTCAACCTTGGTACATTCCAGATGATCGTGCATGTTGAATTTCTACAGTTCAAGAAAATCGTAATTCGCGTATATGAAACGAGGACACGATTTTCATTCTTGAGAATCTACAACGAAACAGAGTCAAGCAGTGTTCAATACTTGCAAATGCACTGGAGACTCTCGTCAACTGAAAGACTCCATTTCCCAAATAGAATTGGGAAACGATTCATAGATGAGTGACTACTTCAGCTCTTGGCTCTCTGCTCAGTTACGTAGTCAAAGCAAGACCAAGTGTTCCTGTGGCACGCCACGCCCACCTGATCAACAAGATAGAGAATTGTGTCCGAGTCGCAGTCCTTGTCTATCTTCCTTATTTTTTGGACGTGTCCCGAGGTTTCCCCTTTCTTCCAAAGGGAGGCTCTAGATCTGCTCCAGTAGTGCGCGATCCCAGTCTTGAATGAGAGTTCCAAGGCTTCCCTGTTTGCATATGCGAGCATGAGGACGTCCTTTGTCTTCTCATCCTGGACGATCACCGGGACGAGCCCGTCTCCCTTCGCAAAGTCAACCTCTTCCACGAACTTTTCCATGCTTTTTTCTTGTGACAATCTGATCACAGCTATATTCTTACGTTGACTCCGTTTCTTGCTAGATACCTCTTCACTTGCCCTATGGAGAGCTCGCCGTAGTGAAATACGGAGGCTGCAAGTGCGGCATCAGCCGAGTTTCTTCCCTTCAGTGCATCCGCAAAGTGCTTGATCTCGCCGCATCCACCGCTCGCTATCAGGGGAATAGAGACATTGGAGGAAATCAACTTGTTGAGTTCTAGATCGTATCCCTGCTTTGTCCCGTCCCTATCGATGGAAGTGAGCAATATCTCTCCCGCGCCCCTTCTCTCGACTTCCCTGGCCCATCCCAGCGCATCAAGTCCGGTGTCAAACGAACCTCCCAGAGTGCATACCGTGAACCCAGACTCCGTGCCTTTCCTTCTCTTCGCGTCGATTGCTACGACAACGCATTGCTGCCCAAAAACATCCGCAAGCTCGCTAACCAGATTCGGATTCTTCACAGCGCTTGTATTGACGCTGACCTTGTCCGCACCGTTTGAGAGCACGTTTCTCGCATCCTCCACGGAGGAGATTCCGCCTCCGATTGTGAATGGAATGTCTAGCTTGCTAGCCACCTTTCTGGCAAGATTCACTGTCGTCTTTCTCTTTTCCTTGGAAGCTGAAATGTCCAAAAACAGTAGCTCATCAGCCCCCTCATCACAGTACTTCTCAGCAAGTTCTACCGGGTCTCCCGCGTGACGCAGCGATTCAAAGTGGATACCCTTGACAACCTTGCCATCCTTCACATCAAGGCATGGTATGATCCTCTTTGCTAGAGTCAATTCCTAATTCCCTCTCAATTTCAACGAGCTAATCTTGCCTTCGTAGATTGCCTTTCCGACTATGGCTTCATCCATTCCGATCTTCGCTAACCTTGCCAGATCATCATCGGTCGAGACTCCACCGCTAGCGATCATCTTGAAGGGGTTGCTTGTCTTGAGCTTCCTTATCCTTGAGAGTGTTTCAACGTCTGGACCAGCAAGCATTCCGTCCTTCTGGATTGCAGTCATCAGAAAGATCGAGTAGCCAAGGTCGCTGAAGCGAAGCACTGCAGAGTCAACAACTTCTGATTCGGCTCTTTTCCACCCCTTCGTCCTTACCCTGCCATTTGAGTCATAGTCCAGAGCCAGTACTGTCTTTTCCGAACCAAGGCTCTTGAGAATGGAGAGTGCTTCTCCGAGGTTTGAGTAAGCGATCGAACCTATTACGATGCGTCTTGCTCCACGCTGAAGCAGAGATCTTGCGTTCGCCAGATCCTTTATGCCA
>JAKAPU010000184.1 GCA_021806865.1 archaeon | reverse complement strand
AGGTCTCTCCGAGTTTTCGAGCCGCAGAAATTGCCCGGAGTCGTCAGATAGTCAACTCGGGGAGGAAACTTGTCAGAGCTCTGCCGATCCATCACCAGCGCAACTCTTGGGGCGATCGAGCCAATGTCGTTTGCTCCACCGCTGCCGGAGATCCTCACCTTTGGGGAAAAGTAGTTCCCAATCGTTGTCGTGTTAACGTTTGCATACCTGTCGATCTGAGCCGCGCCCAGAAGCGCAATGTCAACGTGGTGTAGAAGGCAGGCAAGAGCGTCGATCATGTCGCAGAGGTATGTCGCCTTCTCTGCAAAGAGAGGATGAGCGAGCTCGACAGCGACCGGAGGGTCTGTGTCCACAACCCCGTACTCATGCATGATCACGCAATTTGGGGCATGGTGTCTTTTCGCGTAAAGTGCGACTATCACAGGCAGGCCCTGACCGACGAAGACGGCGTCGCCGTCGCCAACGAGCCTGGAGGCCGCTATGATTGTGGCCTCGCGCCTCGTGTAATCATTCGAAGAGTCTGTCTTCTGCAAACTTTGGGTTTGTGATTCTTGCAATTGTTTCCTTACCTACTTTTTCCAAGTAATCGCTACGCGAGTAGATTCCAAAGACCCATTCCTTTGCCCACTCATCGAAACCCTCCTGCGTCTTTGATTTCGTATTGAACTCTTTTTGAAATGGTGCGTCGAGATCGTAACAATCCACGAGACCGTAAGGATGAGCTCCGTAGGGCACCTCGCAAACGGCGTCTGTCATAAAACCCGGGAGGAAAGTGTACACGTTGTGTTCCTTCACATACTGCTTTGATACTATCTTCTCCACCGTAACTATGCGCTTTTTCGCTGCGCGTAGAAGCCAGCCGTCGGAACCCGCGGGACCTAGTGCAAGTATGTTTCCTTCCTCGTCAGCGCACTGGGCATGCATCACGGCAACGTCTGGAATAGAAGGCGGGAGGACCGTGACCTTCGTTCCGTCTTTGAACGGCGATCTCATAGTTGCCATCTTTTCCTTTCCCATGAAAGTCCTGATCTTCTCAAGGTCGCTACCTGCAAGGGAGCGTATGGGTATGAAGGGAATCTTGGTTGCGCCAGCAAAGAAACGCAGCGACATTGCCAAGTTAGAATAGTCCTCAATAAGGAGCCTGTAATCTTTCCTTGACTTCTTGCCCTCTACAGCTCGCTTGATGTTTAGGCACGTCACCATCGTGAACGAGATCTCGGCTCTCTTCACGAGCTTTGCTCCGACAAGGAGGTCAAGGCAAGGCGCACCCGTGCCTGCGGAAACAAAAGAGAGATCTCCCTTCTCTTGCTTGATTACTTCGTACGCGAAGGCTATCGACAGTCTTCCGCCGGAGCCGGCAAAGCCTAAGGAGGCTCCGCTCTTCACGTACTTGGCGACTGCTTCCGAAAGTGGCAAGATTTTGTTCATGCTTCATTTCCCTTCTTCGTCACAAGACGACTGGATTCAGGAGGAGCAAGAGTGCGCTATTCTTGTAATTTTTCGAGAATCTCATTTGCATTGATAAGTGTTTAATGCCAGATTTACAGAGTTGGAGAAAGACAGAGACTTGACCCAAGCTAAAAAGAAATTCAACATCGGCGAGATGACATGGGTTGAAGTGAAAGAGGCACTCGATTCTGGGATCGATACAGTAGTTTTCCCTGTCGGAGCTATCGAGCAACACGGCCCCCACGGAGTGTTTGGAACCGACTCGTTTTGCGCCCAGGTTGTTTCAGATAAGGTTGCAAAAAGGCTCAACGCCCTTCAGGCTCCTCTTATGCCCTACGGGCTTTCCAGCTCGCACATGAATTTCAAGGGGACGATCAGCATCTCGCAGGAGACGATGACTCTCTTTGCAAAAGACGTGATGTCGAGCCTGATACATCACGGTTTCAAGAAGATCGTTGTCATCAACGGGAACGAACCAAACTTCTACCCTTTCCTCATGGTTGCAAGGTCGCTGAGAGAGGAAACGGGCGCACTGATCACTGTGTCCAACTGGTATGCTGCCGTCCAGGAAGTGTGGAAGCAGCTGCCAGGAGTCAAAGGAACGGAGATTGAAAATTGGAAGTGGCCATACTTCATGGCTCACGGCGGTCTGCTTGAGACAGTAGGCACGATGGCGTACAAGAAAGACATCGTGAGGCTCGATCTTGCGACTACCTATGGCTCAGAGCGCCGGGAGGCGTTTTCAAACTCGATAGTGAGTTTGCCTGCAAGAATAGATGAGGTGACTCCGAAGGGAAGCTATGGCGATCCAAGGCCTGCGACTGAGGAGATGGGACAGCGCTGGACGGATCTCGCCGCTGACAAGATCGTAGAAAAGGTCAGGGCGGCATGGGAGACGATCGGCAGGTCTCCCTAACTCCCGATGAACTCGCGCGCAAAAAGGTCCATATTGGAATAATCCTCGTTCTGCCAGCCGGGGAAGATCATCATCAACTCTTCAAAACCCAGAGAAGCCAGGCGGTCAAGGGTTGCCTCGCACTCTTTGGTCGTCCCGTGCAAAATGCTCAGGTTTTCTATTTTCTGCTTTAGAGATGAGACAGAGATATTTTGGTTGGATGACAACTTTTGCAATCTTGCTTCGTAATCGCCTTGATTTTTTCCGATAACCAGTCCTCCATCTCCGCAGTACATCGATCGCTTGAGTTTGAAACTATTGATCTGTTTTGAGATAATTTCGAGCTCATCGAAGGACGAAATGTGCCTCTTTTCCATTACTCCAGAGTATGGAAGTATGTTTATTCCATATGCGCGGCCGGATGCTGCCTTGAACACGGAGGGATTTCTTCCGGCTACCCAGATCCTGGGCATTCGGCCGACTGGCTTGGGTTCGCACACCGTGTCGTGCAGCTTCCAGTACTTGCCAGCGAAATTCGTCTTCTTCTTTGAAAGTAGTAAGCGAAGTATATCCAGAGACTCAGAGAGTCTCTCAACTCGCTCCTCAAATTTGGGGAAGGGGTACCCATAGGCTTCATGCTCGCTCCTGTCGTAACCAAGGCCTATGGCGAGTTCGGTTCGCCCGCGAGAGATCTGGGAAACCGTTGCGACCATCTTTGCAAGGAGAGCAGGGTTTCGAAAAGAGTTGCACGTCGCAAGGCTCCCGATTGAGATCTTGCTTGTCCGTGCGCTCAGTGCAGAGATAGTCGTCCAGCATTCGTGGGTCGGGATTGTGTCTCTTTGAAGGTGATCTGAAATCCACACAGAATCAAAGCCGAGCTCCTCTGCGTGCGTAGTCGCCTCGATTAGCCTTTCGAATGAAACGGAGTATGGAAGTAAGATTACTCCGTACCTTGATCGCTTTGCCAAATTGGTTTCCACTTAGAGTGTTTGACTTTTTCACGGGCTAGAGTGCTTAAATATTCTCACAAAGGTTTCGGTCTCAAGTGTGCATTCTTCGTTGTCTACAACCAAACCTTCCACAGTTGATCTAGTAATTAGTGATGCAACGGTCTACATTCCGGACGGATTCGTGAAAACAAACATCGCCATCGATCAGGGAAAGATCGTGGCCATGGGCAGCGAGTCAAGCATCCCCAAGGGATCGAGGACCATCGTCGCCACGGGGAAGTACGTCATTCCCGGTCTAATCGATACTCACGCTCACTTTAGGGATCCTGGATTCACGCACAAGGAGGATTACACAACCGGAACAATGGCCGCCGCTGCCGGAGGAATCACTCTTGCAGTCGACATGCCAAACGTCGAGCCGCCGCCAAACACGGCAGAGCGCTTCACAAAACACAGGGAGAATGCAAAGTCAAAAGCAGTGGTCGATTTCTCGCACAACGCAGCTGGCACTGTACTCAGCGAGATCCAGAAGATCGCAAAGGCGGGCCCGCCGCTCGGCTACAAGATCTTCATGATGACAGACGTAGGCCGCGATTATCCTCACATGCCCGGAATCGGAGTCGCAGATCACGGGGAACTGCTCGAACTGTTTCAGGAGATTAGAAAAACAGGGATCGTGTGTCTCGTGCATCCATGGGACCAGGAGATCTGGACAAAGATCTCGAACAAGGCGATCAAGGCCGGGAAGACCGACTGGAAGGAGTACGCTCACGGGGTTAGGGAATACGATTCGATCATATTTGACAACGCGATTTCAGTTCTGATCAATCTGCAAAGGGTCACCGGTGTGAAGCTGCACATACTTCACATGAGCTCGAAACGATCTTTTGACAACATCAAGGAGGCTCGCTTGCACGCGCAGACTATCACCACGGAAGTGAACCCCCACGATGTGTTTCTTGCAAACAAGTGGGAGCGCATAGTTAAACAAGGACCTTACTCAATCGGCTGGGAAATCCCAGAGCACGAAGGAGACGCGACCTGGGAAGCTCTGGTCGATGGTACTGCAGACCTGATAGGTACGGACCATGCGCCGCACACAAAGAACGAGAAGGAAGTTGGCTGGGAAAACATGTGGAAGGCTCCAGGAGGAACACCAGCGCTCGAGTGGTATCTTTCAATGTTCCTGAACGAGGTGAACAAGGGCAGGATCGGGTTTGAGAGAGTAATCCAGCTTTGCTCTGAAAACCCTGCAAAGATATTCCAGATCTATCCGAGGAAGGGAGCCGTGCAGGTCGGCTCCGACGCGGACCTCGTGATCGTGGACATGAAGAAGGAGCAGGTGCTTAGCGCAGACAAGATGTACACAAAGTGCGGCTGGAACCCGTACTCCGGAAGAAAAGTTCGCGGTGTGCCAGAGATCACTCTGGTCAGAGGCACTGTGGTTTCTGAAAACTTTGGAAACGTCGTCGGCAAGCCAGGCTATGGCGAGTACATCTCTCCAACTCTCCATCCTCCAACAGAAGAGTGGGATCCAGCTGGAAGAAAGCCACTAAAGGCTCCAACTATCGAGTACTCGTAGTAAAGGCAGAGCTCCACGAGACTGTCTTGTGGAGCTCAATCGCCCTAATCGACTGCGCGCGAAGCAGGACTGTAGACTTGATTCATTCAGGTCTTTCTAGCAAAGCGTTTGTTAGTGATCGTTGGTTAAGTAGATCATTGGATCTTCCTTGTTTCTGGACACGTCTAAGACTGCTAGTAGGGCTACGTCGTCCAAGACGCCAATATGGAATAGTTACAGAATGGTAACTGTGGAGTACGTTAGATTAATTGAAAAGCAGAAAATTCAGTTACTACTTGGTAACTAGTATTTCTCTAGATCAACGACCTCTAAGAGGGCACTTTGGATTCTCGACGATTGTCGAATGAAACGCCAATCGAGAATATCTGAACTGAAGCTTACTATGACCTGGCATCTAACCAAGCTGAAGAAGAAATCGAAGGTGGACTCCCTCGTAGAGGAGTTATCTCCACAAGGTCGAAGACTGGTTTAGTTGTTCCGATTCGCTAGAGCTCTGTCTGGACTTCGGCAGATCCCTTCTTCGGATCTGG
>JAKAPU010000183.1 GCA_021806865.1 archaeon | reverse complement strand
TATAGTCTATTTTGAAAGAAATATCAAGAAGTGGAAACGCCCTAACTTACTTTGGTGAAGTCATACTAAACTGTAAATCAGGTTCTTCATATCAATCCTATTCATTCGAATTTTTTGGTCGTATTTCGGCCAAAGCACCGAGAGCAAGAACGTTGATCATCGAACTTGATTCAACGATAGTCGAAGAAAAAACGAACATTGAAAAGCAGTACTCAAAAATCGCTTCCTTCGACATTTGGCTTTGAAGACAAGCATAATTCGCGATGCAGTTGTCGCAATCAAGAACAGAGCAGCCGTACTGAAGTTATACGGCACTCTGACGGCTAGCGACGCTGAAGGCTTTATCACCGATGCCGAGCAGATTATGAAAGAATTGGAAGCCAATCCGTGAATTACTTCTGAATCTAACCAAGATTTGACACAATACTTCCTACGCTAGATTGTAAGATTGCACCTATGGAGAGAGCTCTTCTGCTTTCACGACACTAACATTCTTTCTCCCGAACCTAGCCATCAATATAGAAGCCAGCCCGCCAGCAGCAAGTGCAATCACCGAGACAACAGCGATCCAGAATAAGTAGTCTATGAAGTAGTACAGCACATTCACTTGGACGCACCTCACCATTCCAAAGTCAACACTACTGCAGCTATAGTTGTAAGAAACGAATGGATTAAGTGGAGAATGACCGTTGAACAATTCTGGAAAGCCCAAGTTGAGATTGTACAGTCCATAGGTCAGGAGAAGAGTCACACCCGCGGGAACTGACCCGATCAGATTGCGCATGCAAACTGTAACAGGATTTCTCTTCTCAGGTTCGATCCATATTGGCATGGCGTAGAGTATCGCTCCCATCAGAGGTGACCAGAAAGCAATGTTGTACACAATGCTAGTGGCATCGTAGTAAGAGTTGCCAATGCATTTAGTGCCATTCGTATATCCTGTAGGTGAGGTTGCATTTGGAATCTGCACGTTAGAGCAAGTGTAACTTATTTGACTACCCTGTATCGGCGTGCCATTCCCAGCAGTTGAAAGGTAAGCCCAGAGCATGACAGAAGTTGTGCATGCAACAAGCAGCATCAGGTAAGTCCAGCGTCCACGTCCCTTGGCAAGGCCGAGTCCAGAAAATATCAGCGCAAGGCTCGCAAAGTAGGCAATCCCCTTTACGAAGAAGGGACCAAACCCCGACGGATCGTCACTATAGATGACGTAGGCGCTAAAGACTGCTATGACAGCAAGCGTGTACTCGAATATACGTACATCATTTTGCGACGCCATAACACGGTCTCGTTGCTCATGACAGAAAGTGGTATTTCAGCAATATGAAGATCTGGCCGATCTTAACGAGTAGCTTTCCTGGTATCACAACTTCAGTAAACCATCCCGATTCTAGCCCAACAATTTCGATCCTGGACTCGTCTGTCAAAACAAATTCAGAGCACAGCTCGAATCACACAGAGCCACTAAAACAGAAGTACGAAACCAAAATCCACAAGCGCAATATAACCAGATTTAAGCTCGTTGCAAGATTTGCGATGTTTGGCAGGAGCAGGAAGAAGTTTGCGTTCGACCCAAGAAAAAAATCGGGAGGCCGAGAAGAAATAATTGAAGAAAGAAACATTGGTCAGATTCACCACGTTTCAAGCACTAACGAGAAAAAGCGCCTCGACTGCGATCTATTGATTGCGGTAGTCGCACCGTCTCAGAGTTTCACAACTGTTGAATGGGCACTCGCGTTTTCTTCAATGAGAGCATACTTACCCGTGAAAACTAGCGTAGTTATGGTATCGAAGTATGCTCTTGATGTAGCTCGCAACAAGTGCGTTGAAATATTTCTAGAGTCGAACGCAAAGCACTTGTTTTTCCTAGACTCAGACACAATACCACCGTCGAACGCGATTCAAAGAATGCTCCAACATGACAAGCCTATCGTGTCAGGTAACTACTGTGGTCGAAGATATCCATTCCAAGAAGATGTTTTTACGGAAATTAGGCCCAATCTACTATTGAACGGTGAAGCACTACGCAATGCAACAAATACGCAGAGCATCGAAGTCGAAAAAATAGGATGTGGCTGTCTGTCGATTCGACGTGAAGTCTGTGAAAGAATGGAAGCACCGTACTTCAAATTTCAAGACGATTTGGGAAACGAAGATAGTTATTTCTGTGCAAAAGCGAAAGAACTAGGCTACAAAATTGTACTCGACCTCTCTGTTCAGTGTCGTCACTTTGGTATCGTAGATTATATTGAGTGCAAAAGCTGGTGCGAGTTTGGTAGACCTGTCGAAAGTCGCCAGTGTTGAATTTCCCTCAAACGTGCAAGTTTTCGAATAAATCCCTGAACCTGTAAGACAAACCGAGCAAGGTTCTATCTCTTCCAAATAAGGGAAATCATTAATGCTGTCCTAAACGACCCAGTAGAAGCTTTTAGAATGGTCTAGAAAGTAGTCAAGAACGTCCAATCTGATCCCGTCTAGATACCCGTAGTTTCGGAAGAGTTAGGATGAAGGTATTTCTTTTCATAGATTTCCAGATCAGATAGTCTGACGAAGAAGTTCAATAATGCCGTCAAATTCGAGAGCGGAATTAAGAGCGTGAATAGGCCAACCGCAATTATAAGAACTGTTATCAGTTCTGGCTGCAACGCTGAGCCTATTGATTCTAGCGGCTTGCCAGCAGACTGTACGATAGCTACAACGAAGCCGAGTATTCCCGCTCCTCCCAAGGCTCTGATCAAATTCGTCAATCCTCCAAACATGCTGTTAGCCTGCTTTTCTGGGTTCAGAGGTTTTGTTTTAGAAAACCAATCAAACTCATTGATGAAGTCTTTGCACTTATCTGGCAACAATTCAAGCTTAGAAGCATCTCCCCCAAACACGCTCTTCGCAAATGAAAGTAGTTTATCGTAATCAACTTGTACACCAGTTACCCACAAAAAGTTGAGTAGGCCAATTGCTTCATCTAAGGAATCTGACGAGCGACCCGCCTGCTGCAAAATTCTTCTCGTTGCGACAAGGGACTTTCTCAAGTACATGACACCCCTTTCATTATGGAGTTCTAAAAGTGTCTTCGCAAGCGAAGATGTTACCCACAGTATAGTTGCAGGATTGCTCAAAGGGAATGAGAACTTCCTATCAACTAGTGCAATAAAGGCGCCTCTGAACATTGACGAACCGAGATATGTCATAGGCAGGAATAGCAGCATCAGATTTAGAGCGATTGATTGACCGTACTCCGAGTACCTCACAATGTCCAAGAATAGAGCGATAACGACTAGGTCGAGCAACATGAGGATGGCTTGAATATCCCTAATTCTAATCCAAGAAGGTTCTACTGTTCCCGTTGGCTTGCGAGGTTCTGGATTCTTTGAAAGTACACTTCGCTGAATCACAAGGAACACCATGACTATTGCGAGTGATATTTCTGAAATTAAGAAACCAATCAGATAGTAAACCCATCCAAGCACCATGAGACTTGTGCCAATAATCAGAATCGAAGCGGTGGGGTAAAGGAGAATTATTCCACAGATATAAAATCCTCTCTTGTCAGTCCTATCGAACAGATTCTTCATGCTGGTTGTTTTAGAAAGTATTGATTAGTGATATTAGCTATTCGAATCAGGTTTTGGAGCAAAGGCTCTTTCTCGAGCGTACCAATATGGAAACTAATTCAAGAATCTTGGAAGCGTGACACCTGAAACCTCAAAAATGCTTCCAGAGCTACTTTGTTTTCAAAAAAGAATTCTAAAATCTAGAAGCTATCCCAGATAGAGAGTGAGAAGTGCTACTCCCTACAGTCTTCGAACCGTGGAAAGATTGTCAGCCGAACCGAGCCGATCTGCCGAAATTCGCAGGTGGCAACAAACAACTATGGGGATCAACGCTTGAACGCATTTCATTCTGGGAATTTGGTGAAACGCTCAGAGTCTTCAGACGATACTTTTTCTGAGTGTGAGTACGCTTCCTCTTCGGATTCGCTAGCTGTTCGACGTTGGGGATCGAGTGATGCTTTCGAGTGAGCGGATATCTTCGATTGGCAGCCTGATACATCGCTTCGATTTCAACGAAGGCTCTTTCAGTTGTGACAAACATGCTAGAGGCTAGGTCTTTTGCTTTCTCTAGATTCTTCTCGTTGAACAGAAAGCTCGGTGATTCTGTCATGCTAGAGTCAATATCTTTTGAAAGTTCTTGAACGTTTGTGCTCGTTGGTTGTCGAATCGATTCTGGTGTTGCAAGAATGACTCTCAGAAATTATGCGATTCAACGGCTGTCGATATTAATAATCACTCTTGGAATTAATAACACTGTATTTTGTTTAGGGTGATTCGCTGGTTGTCGATTTTCCGCTAGCTAGAAATAGGTGAGCTGTGTTAGTGTCTCTTAGTCAGCTACTGCAAGCAAATCATCATCGTATAAGAATCCGTGCTCAGTCTAGTTCGTTTTTTGTCGATACAATGGGCACTTTGCCACGATCGACATTGTGAGCCTCATCATCTCCGCGTGGATGTCCAGAACCTGCTTATCTCTCCAGCCTAACATCACTCGAGAAGTGTACTCCGTCATCGTCTTTGCATAGGTGTTGATCCTATCGTGGTGGAAGGCGGGCTGCACGAGCCTTCGCTGGTGGTGGTGGAAATCTCCTTCACTAGTGAGAAGCCCCTCGCCGAACACCTTTTTCGTCCGCTGGAGATACTTGCCCCTTATGAAATCGCGTTGCTTTGTGACAAGAACTTCCTGAACAAGCTCAGGACTTGTCACCAGATAAAAGCTGGTCACGCCTAATTTTAGGTGAGCAATATCAGGGAATTTCTTGTGAATATTAGTAGGTTCCTGAGGAGGAAACCTCCAACAGGAAGTATAGTCAGGGATGGAACAGGTTTTCCTGTGACCTTTTCCTTTGTAACAGCCTGCACCTTTGTCAATGCAAGTTACCCTACTGTCTCACTACAAGGAAATGCTACTTTAAACGCATCTCCTTTCCAATCGGTTTTGGCGGGAATAGATTTGGCTAGATCATCTGATTCCCGTGTCAATATTCACGTTGAACACAAGTTGCATTCCACCCTCAACAATGACAGTCTGAGGGAACGCGGATGAGCATCCCAACCAAGTACATGAAGGAGCAAGTCCAGTAACCAAGTACTTTCCAGGATCGAGGAGTATCGAGTAGTATCCGCTCGGCGAAATCGGCGCAAGGCTCGTCTGGGTCTGACACGAAGCTGCACCAGAGCATGTGGATGAGAATTCAAGACTATAACCGGTAAGATCTACGTTACAACTTTCGTTTGCGGAACAAACCGGCTTGGATGGTCCCACGGTCACGTAACCCGTCACGACACCTTTTATCGTGTAAGTTGATGTCTGGGATGTGGTGGTGTTAGGACCAAGCTCGAAACTAACATAAGCTGCAAAGAGAAGCAGAACGATGACGAC
>JAKAPU010000022.1 GCA_021806865.1 archaeon | reverse complement strand
AGGTAATTGTGAGAAAGACCTACGCTCAGCTCACGCGTCCTTGAACGAGTGAATCTGCGGGAGTAACCCTCCCCATGTTTATACCACGCGCCAGATCGAATTCTCACACACCCTCTTCTGTAAGTACTGATGTAGTCTGGTCCAGATCCGTCTTCGTCCATATCCTAAGTGTGGCATCGACCACCAGTAGGAGCGATCTCCACTTGTCTCTCCCCGACTTTATCACGTCGTAACGGAGATGGTACTACAAGGAATAAAAAATTCTACACGGCGGCCTGATGGATGACACTGGTGAGCCATCCATCAGCACTGGAGTGCATTGTGCTCTAACTAAACTACTGATTGCCAATGCAACAACAGATCGCCAGATAGCATACGAAAAGAAATCCACGAAACTATAGGAGGTAATACGGAATGGACACAAAATTCAAACAGATAGCATCAGGAATTGACATTTCAAAGGCAGAACTCGACATAGCAATAACGAACTTCAATGGAACCGTGGCCTACGAAGAGTTCTCGAACGACATCGAGGGAGCAAAGCTGTGTCTGGAGCTTCTCTTAGAGCACAACTGCGCTGAAGTTGCGATGGAATCAACCGGTCCCTACTGGTACGGTATCTACGATTATCTAACAGCAGAACAAATCCATGTCATTGTCGTCAACCCTTCCAAAGCAAAATCTCATCTTGTTGCAAACAAGAGTGACAAGTTGGACTCCACACGGCTTGCGACTCTCCACCTATTGAACCAGCTCAAAGACAGCGCAAGCTATGTACCTGGCAAGGACATAAAGGAGGTTCAGAAGGCTCACTAGGTTTAGGGCATATCTCGTAGACTTGACAGCCATCAAGAACCGAACGACTTCGTCAATAAGCACGTACTGGTCATGAATGACAGCGATCTTCAGTGACGTGTTTGGAAAGGCCGGAAGGAGGTTCCTGAATACGCTCGTAGAAGCAAAGAATCAGGAAGAGCTCGCTCAGGAGCTCGACAAGTTGAAACTGACAGATGATAAGAGGAAGAAGATATTGCAGGCAGCATCGAAAGCCTTCGAACCAAGTCTTGACCCCTGGCTGATCCAGAAGTCATCGGAGATGATCTTGGAGATAGAATCATGGATAACAGAGCTCGACGACGCGATCGCAAAGGCGGTGGATCTCATTCAAAAGGTAAAGGAGTACGTCAACCGTCTGCTCACAATAAAAGGAGTTGGTCTCGATATAGCCCAAGCTATTGCTGCCGAAGTAGCTGACATAGACAGGTTCAAGTCATCTGATTCCTTCGTCAGGTACTCGGGCATCAACTCCGAAGTGATTCAGAGCGGATCCGTCAAGAAGTACGGTCACCTCGAGAAGTTCGGTCCGCCACATCTTCGGAGAGCACTCTATCAAGCCGCGGAGGTCATGGATTTCTCCGGTCCTCTAAATTTCCAGTGGCACTACCAGGCTGTTAAGGCAAGGTATGAGAAGAAGGCGGGACACGTCGTTGGAACAGTCTCAACAGCAAGGAAGCTAGCTCGATTGATTTGGTCAATGCTCTCGAACAAGACTGACTTCACAGACATACCACAGAAGCTGACTGCACGCAAGCAGAACAGGCTCAAGAACAGAGCAAAGAGATTCGACAAGAATGCCCTAAGCGATGATGACGACTGTAATCCACCAATGATCAAATTGCTACTGAATCTTCCAAAGATGAACCCAGAAGCAAGCGCTCAAGTCAAGCAGTTGCTTCAACAACTCTGATTCGCTTCTCTGTCGGTCTATTTTCGTCGGCTCGCTTTCAATCAATCTCACGCACCCACAAAGAGTCAGTTGAACTGACAAGATAATCTCATACTCTATAGAGCATCAATCCGCATGATGGTGCTCCTAGCGGATGCTGTGGAACGAGGATTCATTTCGTTGCTGCAGATCGTTCGTGTAGTTTGCTGTAATGCTTATGTGTCTATGCTCATGTTCCTGTTGTAGCCGTCCAGAATTTTTCGTAGGAGCACCGTGAGGAGATAAAGTTGGGGAGGCTGAGCGGATTTTGCTCCCGCGTGAGGAAGCACGAGGCCAGTCGCTTTACTGAAATTCGTAGAGGTGTTGCTCTTCTCAAGATTCAACGCTTTTATCTTTACTAGGGAAAGCAGCTGCTGAATGGAGAAACAGCTTGATCAACAACTGGATTCTCGGCTGAAATTTCCCAACCGGCAGGCAAATCGCAGATTCCGTCGCAATGGATGTTGGTAGCGTGATATTAGAAGAGATCATACTGGAGAATTACAGTCTCTATCTTAGATATGTTCGCTGGAGTCAGAACCTTACGGTCGACGAGATTTGCGTTCTCTATGTGTCCATGTCGGCCGCTACAAGAAACGCAATTCGAAATGCCGTGGGCGTTTCGATATACAAAATGCCGATTAGACTTGCTCACGTTTGCTTGTATTTTCTCAAGGGGCAGTGAATTGAGATTAGAACAAATGTTTCGAGCATCCGAATAATTGAAGTAACTGACTTCATAGCATAGAGTGACCCGCCCAAATGCCAGAAAGAAGGTCTCAACTCAACCTGAATGCACAGTTTAACATAGTTGAAGAGCTTCTGGAGAAAAACGTCCGATCTTCGCCTAATAATATGGCGCTTTATTTGATTTCCCCAGAAACCCTCCAAGTTGAGCAGGCGATAACATACGATAACCTCGAGAGGCATGTAAACCTGATTGGAAACGCACTTGCCAAGAATGGCGTGGAAAGAGAGCAACGTGTCGCAGTCATGCTAAACGACGGTCTTGAATTAGTTTCAACGTTTCTTGCTTCTATGAAGATTGGTGCGGTTCCAATACTGTTCAGCACTCACTTTAATGAGGAACACCTTCTGTTCCTGCTGAACGACTCGCGAGCCAAAGCCTTGTTCATAGGAACAGATATTGTTGACAAGTTGCATCACGTCAAACCAAAACTTGAATTCACTGAACACTTCATCTCTGAGAAGAAAACAGAAGACACAGTTTCTTATGATGAATTTTTGAGAGGATTCTCGGACAAGCTTGACATCACAAATACCTCGAAAGACGATATTGCCTTTTGGTTTTTCACTTCCGGGTCTACAGGCATTCCTAAAGGTGTGATCCACCTACACCATGACCTATATTACGCTGGTCTGACCTATTATGACGATGTGCTTCATGCAAATCAGGAAGACAGGTTCCTCTCAGGAGCTAAACTCTTCTTTTCCGCTGGCCTTGGTTTTGGCTTGTATGGGCCGCTCATTATGGGCGCTTCTACGATTCTCTACCCTGGGAGGCCTTCTGCAAGTACGATGCTAAGCATACTGCAAAACGCAAAACCGACTGCCTTCTTGGCAGTTCCAACCTTGTACGCTCAAATTAGCCAACTGCCAGAGTTCACATCGGCGGATCTTTCAAGTGTTAGAGTGTTTGCAACGGGAGGAGAATCTCTGTCTCCGCGCATTTTCGAAGATTGGAAGGCTCAGACTGGATTAGAAATTACAGAGGCTGTCGGCTCTGCTGAAGTGGGTCATCACTACATCTCCAACACTCTAGGCAAAGCACGACCTAACACATGCGGCAGGTTGATGGAAGGTTACGAAGCAAAGATTGTTGATGATGAAGGCAAGGAATTAGGGCCGAATCAAATAGGCAAGCTGCTCGTCAAGGGAGAGAGTACCTTTGTCTGCTATTGGCACATGCATGAAGCAACGAAAAAGACAATCATCGGCGAATGGATAAACACGGGTGACCTTTTTTACAGGGACGACGAATCCTACTTCCACTTTTGTGGTAGGGCTGACTTTTCTTTCAAGATTCACGGTCTCTGGGTGTCTCCGATAGAGATTGAGAATGCAATCATCGACACACGATTAGTGAGTGAGTGCTGTGTGGTTTCAATCGAAGGGCTGGATGGAATCTCGATACCAATAGCTTACTTGGTTCCAAAGGAGAAAGGCGGTAACGAATTGCAACTCGAATCTGAGATCACAAAGCGTTTAGAGCGCAAGCTTAGCAAGTATAAGATTCCCCGGAAATACGTCTTTGTTCAGTCACTCCAGAAAACGAACGTCGAGAAAATCGACAGATCAGCTATTTTGAAGAGAGCAAGAGAGTCGGTTTGAATATGATAAAATTGAGCTCATCCCAGTCGATCAAGATCTCCTTGACAAAAGCGTCAATCTCCCTCTAGCTTCCAATACTCACTACAAGAACGACGCAATCTACGGCGATGGCAGAGCTCAAGGACAAGCATCAGATAGACGCGCCCACAAATTCCATACCATTCCACGTGGAATACCATCGTGCCAAATCGTGGTAGGGTAGAATACAGCCATCTGCCATGAGCACAATGATGAGAGTTGGTGCTCGACAGAATACGAGATTATTTCTTTGAAGAGACTCGATTACAGTGAGACATCACTATGGCGAACACGAAACAGCTTTTCTGGGCGAATGATACGCTCTCGGGTTATGACCATAACGGCTGAGAAGAAAGCTGAGCGAGCGGACAAAACAGTTTGATTCTCAGACCCAATTTGCTTCTACACATAGAAGTGAGCTTAGCCAAGTCATATGGCTTTGCTTTAGAAAGGCCTGACTATGCGTCTTGTTATCGTGCTACTCTCGTCTTTCATTGAGGTCTCTAAGCACCTGCTCTGGAGCCAAGGGAAGTTCATTGATTTCTTTTCCTATGGCATCCGAAAGAGCATTAGCCAGCGCTGCAGGCACGGGTATAGTTGCGCTTTCACCTATCCCTCTGTATCCAGTCTCGATGTAGAATGGCAAGGATTCCAGTCTGATCATTCTAGTCTTTGGCCCAGTTTGACTTGATGATACGCAGAGAAAATCCATGAAGCTAGGATTGAGAGGTTGTCCTTGGTCATCCCAACACAGATTTTCGTACATGGCCATTCCAAATCCTTGAACCAGGCCACCATGGTGCTGTCCTTCAACGAGCATTGGATTGATGACCTTGCCACAGTCGTACGCGAGTGCTTGGTCAAGTATGCTAAACTCTCCTGTCTCTGGGTCGACTTTAACCGCTACGGCATAAGCGCCGACATCGTAAGTGCTTGCTACATTTGACCTGCCTTTATCGTCGAAATCAGTTTTTCCTGGCGGATCGTAAGTCGCAACGGAATAGAGAGTCGGCTCCATGCCTGGAGGCAGCTTGTCTGGCCTCGTGTAGGCTAGTTTCACTACATCCATGAAAGTCATCTTTCTGGCGGGGGCATGTTTCGAGCGGAAGAGGCCTTCAGCAAATTCCAGATCCTGAATGTCTAACTCCAGCCTGTATGCGGCTATTGCCTTCATCTTTTCGACTATCCTGCTACAAGCCTTATGCAGTGCGCCACCGGTGATCACAGCCGTCCTGCTACCCCATGTCCCCAAACCCGGCGGACACATATCTGTGTCTCCATGGATTACCCTTATGTCGCTCAACTGAACTGTTAGTAAGTCTGCGGCTATCTGTGATATGAATGTCTCGTGTCCTTGTCCGTGCGGGAGGGCGCTTGTGAAAACCTTTACCGAACCATCTCTTGAGATCTCTATTCTAATTGATTCATAATCCGCTATATTATTGAAGTGGAGCCCTCCATTGTTCTTCTGGTACAATGCGATACCAATACCAACGTTAGGGCGCTTGTTCTTCCTGATCGCATCCCAGCCGATTGCCTTTGCCGCCTCTCTAAGGGAAGCTCCAAAGTTAGCAGAGTCGAATATGGGGCCTGCGCTAGAATGATATGGGATGTCTTTGGGTTCAATCACATTACGCAGCCTGAATTCCAAGGGGTCTAGATGGAGCTTCCGAGCAGCCTTGTCAATAAGTCTCTCCCGGGCGAAGACTAACTGCGGCTGACCGAATCCCCTGCTGGGCCCCGTAACAGATTTGTTGGTATAGACGCACATTCCCTCAAAAAGAATATTCTCTATTTTATATGGACCAGGTACCTGAACCATACCTTTGACGAGATTGCTGGAGCCAAAGCCGTGAGTGGCGCCAGTGTCCCACAGTATCTTTGTCCTGAGCCCCAAAATCCGCCCATCCTTTCTTACGGCCATGCTCATGTATGCTACTGAAGAATTGCGGTGAGGAGAAGCTAAGAGATCTTCTCTTCTATCAAGTACTAGTCTGACAGGTCTCTTCGTGATTTTTGAAAGTATAGCTGGCAAAATGTACTGAGGATTCGGAGGAACTCGAGCGCCAAATCCTCCACCCATGTCGGGGACTATGATCCTTATGTGGTTTTCTGGCATCCGAAGTGCTTCGGAGATGCTCTTTAACAGCGTGGATGGCGTCTGATGTGTAGCCCACACAGTCATTCGGTCTGTTGATTCGTCATAGCTAGCTAGGGCAGCACTTGGCTCCATCGGAGCAACATGATTCTCTCTGGTAACAAACCTTCCGTCTATCAGGGCATCTGCTTCTTCGAAAGCTTTGTCAATGTCTCCGCAGACTATTTTATGTCGAAAGCTTACGTTGCTACCAATGCCTTCAATGTCATCTCTGATCAGAGGAGCGTCGTCCTTCACTGAGTCCTCGGGATTGATCACAGGGGTGATCGGCTCGTATTCAACGTCAATAAGCTCTATCGCGTCTTCAGCTATGGCCTCAGAAGAGGCCGCAACGATTGCAATCTCTTGACCAGCGTAAAACGCCTTGTCAACAGCGAGGGGATAATAGACCTCATTTATGCCCAGAGCCAGATGGTTGGACCATGGAACACAATACTTGAGTATGTCTCTTCCTGAAAGAGCGACGCTAACGCCTTCCAGCTTTATTGCCTTAGCGGTATCAACTTTCTTGATTCTTGCATGCGCGTATGTGCTCCTAAGAATCTTGGCATACAACATGTTAGGGAACGTTATATCAGCGAGAAAGGTTCCCTTTCCAGTGACGAGGCGTGGATCTTCAACTCTCTTAATGGGCGACCCGACATACTTCAGGGCTTCATACTTTTCAGCGGTTAGCATCAAACTTCATTCGAAGCTCCGACCAATCATATTTAAATCTGAACTGTGTTTCTAAGATCCGTTACGATAATTCTTCGAGTTAACCGAGCTGAATTTTCTCGCTAATCGCTTTCGGGTTCTCTTGCTTCTCGCTTGCTTAGGTGCTCTGCCCTAAGATTTGATCTTTATATATAGCACCACAGTTTGCAATGAAGGCGAATATGTTTTCCACCCGGGCTTCTAGGCTGAAGTATGCGATTGGCAGGACAACCACGATTGCTGTAGTTGTGATCGTGATCGTACTTATTGCTGTTTCCGGATATGCAGCACTGACACTATCCAAAACATCCTTTACAACTACAACCTCCCAAAGCACAACTAGGTCATCCTCATCTACCAGTTCATCCTCAACCAGTTCTACTGCTACATCAACGAATTCAAGCACGGGGACAATCGACATCGGCCTATCAACGTTTGAGAGTGGTAGCAATGTGGCTCTTGGAACTCAAGAAATTGATGGCGCACAATTGGCGATCAACGAAATTAACGCCGGCGGGGGAGTTCTTGGAAAGCAACTGAAACTCATCACCCAAGATGAAGCAGGTTCTCAGGGAGCAACTGGAGCGGTCAACATTCTCGTACAACAAGATCACGTTCAGTTTTTGTTGGGTCCATTCTACAGTGGCGAGGTCGAGTCAGTCTTACCTACCACTTATTCGAGTAAGGTTGTGGAATTGTTAATTAGTGCTAGTCTCGACACCCTTTTGAGACCTCCGCAAAATAGCTATCTGTTCATGGTGAACTTGGACGACAATGGCTCGGCGTTTCAAGCTGCACAGTGGTTGCAAATGATTCATGCAAAGAGTTACGTCTACGTCGCAGAAGACTACATTTATGCTCACGAAGTTGGCAACCAAACAGTGAAACTTCTTAGTGGAACAGGCATTACTGCTGCTGGCTCGCCGATTTTTGTCCCTGGAAGTGCTACCGACTATAGTTCTACCATATCGAAGATCATTGGTGACAATCCTAGCGCAATAGTTGTGGATATGTCTGGTAGTAATGCGATTACCTTCGACAAACAATACTCGATAAATCCATCTACGGCGAAAATTCCCATCCTTTTCATCTGGAGCATCTTGACGGGATCCTCGTATGTTCAGAGTATCGGACCAAGCTCCAACATGACTTTCGTAGGCTTTACGAGTACTATAACCAACAAGACACAGGCCTTCAATGCGTACTTTCAGGGAAACTATAGCATATCAGCAACACCCTACGCCTATGATGCCTATGACGCAGTGGAAGCACTAGCAACGGCTATCACGAAAGCAGGTACCACAAATACGACTCTAGTTGCGAGCGCTCTTGAACAGACCAATCTTGTCGGCCCTGGAGGACATTTGGTCTTCACTCCTGTGCACGGGCCGACGATAGGAGCAAACTACTATACCGGAAGCATTGCACAAATTATCTATCGCTCGAACAATGTCTTCGATTATGAGTATGTCTGGCCAACTTCTGCCGCCAACTCATCTGCGATAGATCCCGCCACTGGGGAACCATTCAGTTAGCCAAACCAAAGTTCCCAAGAGATACTGTCTCAGATCTGTTTCACTTGATTGAAGGAAGAGAGCTCTGAAACTGCTCTAAAGTTGGAGCGATTACAGGATCAGGAAAAAATGGAGTGACGCCAATGGATTACGCATACGGAATTTATACCTCCATCGTTACTGGCTTGTCGTATGGGCTCGTAGTGAGCCTTCTTGCAGCGGGCTTTTCGTTGGTTTTTGGCGTGATGGGCAACCTGAACATGGCTCACGGTACCTTCTACATGTTCGGTGCTTTCGCGACTTACGTTATATCATCATACTTTGGTGTAAGCCCAATCCTATCGATAGCAGCTTCAATTGCGATCGTCTTTCTCATCTCCTTAGGGACGCTTGTTGGTTTCGTACCCAAAAAGATGTGGGTGACTTCGATTCCAAATGAACAAGCTCTCGTAATGATCCTTCTGCTAGCGTTTACAACAGTTGCTTCACAAGTCGTTTTCTTTATGTTCGGTGGAACTCCTATCAATACCCCTCCCGTCACCACTGTCTTTATTCAGCTTCCTGGCAGGCTGTACCTCGACGGACAGTTGCTTGTCTCCATTATTTTTGCCCTCGCTTCATATCTTATCCTGGGCCTCTTTTTAGGATATACGCACTGGGGTAAAGCTATCAGAGCATATTCACAAGACAAAGAATCAGCCGAAGCAATTGGAATCAATGGCCAACGAACCACAATGTTAGTCTTCGGAATTGGGGGAGCACTTGCGGCGGTTTCCGGTTCTCTTCTTTCTTCCATTTACGCAGTTGATCCCACCACTGGGCTCACAGAGCTATTGATTGCTTTTATAATTGTAATGCTCGGTGGCGTTGGAAGCATTCTAGGTAGCATTGTAGGGGGTTTGATTTATGGCGTGACTTATGAAGCTCTTCAATTCTTCTATTCACAATATACTTTCATAGTATTGTTTTTGCTAATCTACATTGTAATCATTATCAGACCTTCCGGTCTTTTTGGAAAGGTGGCCAGTCGTGTGTAACGCGAAAAGGGAGAAAAACAACAGCCCACGACCTAGGGCTCATAAATTTAAACTGCGGGGTCGAACTAGAGAAATATTCTCTAGGGCAAAGGACGTGAATCTTTCTCTTTTGCTCGTGGCTTCGCTAGTATTCGCAATAATTCCACTTACGTCCTACAGTTATCTTGAGTATGTTTTCATGACTGCGATGGGTTTCATCATCTTCGCGGCCAGCTGGGATCTTTTATTTAGCTACTCCGGCCAGCTAACTTTGGGCCATGCACTACAATACGGACTGGGCGCTTTCTTGTTTGCAATATTGGCCTTCCAGAACAGGATTCCCATTATCCCAGCTATCATTCTTGGAGCGTTGGGTTCATGTGCTCTTGGTGCAATTTTCGGATTCACAACCCTAAGGCTGTCTCCGGTGTATCAGGGTACGGCGCTCCTCTTACTCTCCGAGGTTTTGTTTTATCTAACCACAAAATTGTATGGTGAAGAAGGGCTGTCCTTTTTTTCTAATTACGTTGCTAATCATGACTTCCTATACTATGTTGGCATCGCCATATTTATCCCCTCGATGCTTTCCCTCTATTTCCTAGAAACATCTCGATGGCGGATAAAGTTCAAGGCAGTGAAGGGCGATCCGCTGGCTGCTGAGTCAATGGGTATTAATGTTAACAAGTACAAGATTATTGTTATGACAATAAGCTCTCTGATGGCTGGAGTAAGTGGAGCGTATTATTCCTTCGTTTACGAGCATGTGGGCGCAAATGTTTTTTCTGTTGCGAACTCGTTTGTCGTAATCGCAATAGTTGTCATAGGAGGGATTGGAAATATTGGAGGGGTTATCATCGGCGCATTGATAGTTATCGTTGTCCAAACAGTCTTTCCCATTTGGTTTTCGAATAGTGCTATTGTCGCCCTGATTTATGGAGCTCTTGTTATAATTGTGCTGAGAGTTATTCCGCGCGGAGTAGCTGGGACTGCCCTGAGTTTCATTCAGAAAAAATTGATTCCTAAGAAATGATGACCCTAGAAGAGACTCGTGAACATGATGAACAAGACAGATCTGCCTTTCCAATCCAATCCAAGCTATCAAGATTTGGAGCAGAAGAACAACAGTTTGTCATCTTCTTCCAAGTCATTTCTACAAGTTACCAATCTCACAAAACACTTTGGTGGCTTGTATGCAATTAGGGATGTTTCTCTTTCACTCGAAGAAGGCAAAATTTACGGACTAATTGGCCCCAACGGTTCTGGTAAAAGTACTCTGGTAAACCTAATTACCGGTTTTATAAGGCCCAATGGGGGAAGAGTCATCTTCGAGGGCAAAGATATTACGGCAAGATCCCCACATTATATTGCTAACCGCGGAATAAGCAGGACATTTCAAACGCCAAGATCGTTTCCAGATCTGAGTCTGGAAGAGAACATACTGGTAGGAATATCACCGCGGCGAAAGGCATTGCCTGACTTCAACTCACTACTTGAAGAACTACTTGATTCAACAGGTCTCGAGAAATTGAGACACGCCAAGATGTCCAACTTAAGCTACAGTGAGAAGAAGATGACAGAGCTCTTGAGAGCAACAATCCGAGACTGTTCACTGGTGATTATGGATGAACCGATTGCAGGAATCGATTTGGGAAACATTCAAAGATTCGTCCATTTCATTACAGATGCAAACAAGAAGCTGGCGAAGACTCTGCTTATTATCGAGCATAATTTACAGGAGCTCATGTTGATATCTGACTATATCTTTGTACTTCACCACGGCGAGAAAATATTCGAGGGTCAATCTTCAAATTTCGGCTCAGACGAACGCACAGTCGAAGCATACTTCGGATAGTTGTTCTTAGTTCTAATTCGTAGGCGCTAGGAAGAAAAAATTGCTCGAAGTTCGCGCACTGAAATCAGGTTACGATACTTCAGAAGTGTTGCATGGAGTAAGTCTCAAGGCGGAACAAGGCAAAATTACGCTGATTATCGGACCTAATGGAGCTGGAAAGACAACTCTGCTCAAGACAATAATCAAGATACTTCCGAGCCAAGAAGGTCAGATATTCTTTGAAGACAAGGACGTTACAGTAGTTTCAACTTCATCAATGATTCAACTTGGTATTGGATACGTTCCTCAAGCAACGGGGGCTTTTCCCAATCTATCCGTGCGAGACAATATCAGGCTCGGCGCCTATGTTATGCCAGATAAGAAGACTATAGGCAAAAAGTCAGAAGAAGTCTTCCAGCTTTTCCCTATACTAAAAGAGAGGGCGCAACAGATGGCGGGCACGCTCAGCGGTGGAGAAAGGCAGATGCTTCTTATCGCAAGAGCGTTGATGGCGAATCCAAAGCTTCTGATGCTGGACGAGCCTTCGACAGGGTTAGACGCAGGGAAGCAAAACGCTGTGTTTGAGAAGCTCAAGAAATTGAATGCCACAGGACTTACAATTCTGATAGTCGAGCAGAACGTCAAGGCAGCGATAGGGCTGGCTGATTACGTATACGTGATAGATTCAGGCAAAGTGACAAATGAAGGAGATGCTCAATCTATTTTAGCGCAAGAGACATTGCTTAGCCGATTTATTCGCTCGGCCTCCCTTGACAGGACTTGAAAGTCAGTAACCACTCTTGCAATAATGGGCTTGATGTTTCGGCTCTTAAAGGAAAGGATCTACTGAAGCACAGAAGAGATGTCCAAATTGTGTTTCAGGATCCATACGCGTCACTTGATCCACGACAGAGAATCATAGACGCGGTTGTGGAACCTCTGGTTGCGCACGGCCGTTCAAAACAGGAATCTATTCAGCATGGAAAGGAAATGTTGCGATATGTAGGGATGCGAGACGATCAATTTTCGCTTTTCCCACATCAGTTCTCTGGTGGACAGCGTCAACGCATATGTGTTGCTAGATCTTTGATCCTTAACCCGAAGCTCCTGATACTGGACGAACCCACTTCCTCCTTGGACGTATCTATTCAAGCGCAGATTTTGATTCTCCTCAAAGAACTGCAGCTCAAATTCAATCTGACGTATCTATTCATATCGCACAATCTCTCAGTCATTAGGATGATGAGCGACCGAGTCGCCTCAATGTACAAAGGCAGGATAGTAGAGATAGGAGATAGAAATCAAATGTTTCTTAATTCTGCACACCCCTATACCCAGCGGGCGTGAAAATCTTAGATTAGCCCATCCCCTCCAGCAAGAATCAGCTGGAGTTGTGGTCATGGATCCCCGCAGCCTTCTAATCTCTTGTGACTGACTCGTAATTCGTTCTTCTGCGGTTGGTCCTCTTCGGGGCGGCTCCCTTTTCAGAATTTGGGAGCCGCCTCTGTCTTTGAGTGTAGATAGACAGACTGTCCTGATCAAAGTGCAAAAACATGAGTGAGAAGAAATATGAATAGAAGAAAGCAGAAGAACCAGAAGAATGGAGTCGCCAGCTTAAGGCCTGAGATTGGTCACGTCATTGGCATGACAAATCCTACAGTTGCCGGTGTAGACCTTGGGGACAGCTCGAGCCTTGCAGCTGTCCTGTCTCCAAGCGGAGACACAATAGACAGAATCACTTTCAAAATGACCAGCGAAGGATACCGACTGCTCGCTGACAGACTGCCAGAAGGAACAAGGATTGCTTGCGAAGCCATGGGAACGACCTATCCCTTCTTTAGAGCAATGCACGAACAATATGGCTTTGATGTCACAGTAGCAAATCCGAAGGTCCTAGCCTGGATTGTAAAGTCAAAGAAGAAATCCGATAAGATTGATAGCCTGAAGCTAGCAAAGCTGCATCAGGTGGGAATATGCTGCCAGAGGCCCATTTGCTGACAAGAGAGGAGCAGCTAACGAGGGATCTTCTGATACAGAGAGTCAGGCTCGGAGAGGACGCACGAAAAGTCAAGCTTCGGATCTTGAGCTATCTCAAGCGTGAAGGCGTGAACGAGAAGCTCCCTAAAATGAGTGACAACTTCTCAGTGACGAGAAGGAATCTGATGCGATCCTTATCCTTTGGGGATGAAAGAGACCTCGTAATCAAGTCGATGCTGGACAGGCTCGAGTTCCTCGAGGAGCAGTGTCTCCCATTTGAATCAGCCATCAAAGGCAGAGCCAAACTGAGCGACGATGTCAAGATCATAATGTCGATACAGGGAACAGACTTCTACCTTGCTTCGCTTCTTTCTTCCTACATAGGTGACATCAACAGATTTCCCTCCGATAATCACCTCGCGAGCGCTTTGGGCATCGTTCCAGTTGAGAGACAGAGCTCGGATGTGAAGAAAAGAGGAAGGATGTCAAGAGAGGGTCCCAGCATCGCTAGGTGGGCACTGGGCGTAGCAGCTGACCATGTCAAGGACTACAATCCACAAATTAAGGCGTACTATGACCTAGCAAAGAAGAGGACAGGAAGGAGCAAGAAGGCTCGCGTCGCAGTGATGCGAAAGCTCGTTCGAATGTTATACTTCATGCTGAAGACGAGGCAGAACTGGAAGTACCAAGATCCGGAGTTGACCAGAGCAAAGATCGCAAGACTGGACTCAGCAACTGGAGGTGCGTCCTGAAAAGTACAAGCTCCGGACTGAAAGAATAGTCGGATTGAGCAGCGGCGCCTAACCACTCGCAACAAGGCTGAGACTCTCGTGCTGTGGGCAGGGGATGAACTCTTTCATGTGAATGTGGAGCTCTGCGTCCGTTGAATGTCAGATTGCGCCATAGAGCGCTTATGGATGCTTGCGGAAAACGTAGAGCAGGTCTGTTGCTATCCACTCTTGACTCGTCCTAGGGAGCAAAACTAAAAAGATGAGCGCACCAAGCCCAGCGTAGGGCAATCTGTCCATCCATCATTGTCGAGACTGAGCGACTACACCCTGAACGAACGAATTACATGGATGCCTTGTGCATGTTTCCCAGCATGGCTGCACGGTCATCATCTCAAACGATGATGATAGAAACGACCGGCCCGCTTGTCCATAATGGACGTACGGGAGATTGTCGGTCTGGGATCCATGACGCAAACAACCAGTCACCAAACAGAAACGAAGAAAGGAGTATGTGAATCAAGAGAAATGATGAGAGTAGGAATAGACGCGCACAAGAGAAGCTGCACCACGCTCGTATTCGCAGATAGCGAGGAGACTCCAGTTCAGTCATTCGACTTCAAGACTACTAGGGCAGAAGTACTTGCAATGCTCGAAAAGATCCCTGAGAAATCGGTGTTCGTAATAGAATCTAGCACGACAGGAAAAGCAATCACCAAGATGATTTCTTCATTCGGATCGACAAAGAACCATGTGGTCCATATGGTCGCACCGCCGGAGAGGAAAGCATCAGTGAAAACCGATAAGAGAGACTGCGAGCGTATTGTCAAAGAGGATGCGTTGGGATACTTGAGAAGATGCTATGTCCCCTCACCGGAGATTGAGGACATGCGCTTCCTTGTCACCAATCAGATAGAGATTGGCGCGAAGATCTCTAGAGTGAAGAACCAAATTCAAGCTCTTCTTGAGAGAAACATGGTCCAGAGCGAGTTCGAAGAGTTCTCAAGCATTTTTGGGATTGGAGGTCTCCAAAAGCTTGGAGAAATAGATCTTCCAAAGCAAGACAAGCTTGCACTCGCTTTGCATCTTGAGGAACTCAAATTCTATGCAACCCAGCACACGGAAGTCGAGACAGAGATTGCAAAAATGGCTGAAGCAGACCAAGATTGCCAGCTTCTTTTCAGCCATCCTGGCATCAGTGCATTCACCGCCTTAGCTATCAAGGCGAGAATAGGTGACGCTTCAAGGTTTCCAACAAAGAAGCACCTCTGCTCATATGCAGGAGTTGTTCCTGGTGCTGACAACAGTGGAGAACGCGAATCTCGCCACGAGCACGTGAAGCACGGTGATGTCGTACTCAAGTACGCACTAACAATCGCAGTGAGAGCTGCCGCGCAGGCAAAGAAGGAGTCAGATGTCAAAAGAATCTACATGAGACAAATAAAGAGAGGCAAGGCTCCACAAGAAGCTCAGGTCGATGCTGCAAGAAAACTTGCCTGCATAGTCTGGAAGATCCTGACTTCAAAGCAGAGATACGTAGAGGAGGACAAGTACCTGACTGCAAAGAAGGTCAGACAGACGTCTTACAATGCCAAGAGAGTCATCAAAGATGCGGTACTGCCAGAGGATGTCCCTGAACTAGCCAAACGCCTTTCATCAGATGTTGAAGTATTGGAGCAGTATTCGACGAATCTGGACCGCATGCTCGGACGCCACAATCGCGGCAGCAAAAACAAAGCCTCAGATAGGAGTGATTCGAAAAGATGATGATGTTCAATCTTCTCTCTTTAGTAGCAGAAGATTTCCACGGGAGAAATTAGTGCCGACAACGAGCAACATCAGGGACTATCACGTGATGATGTATGCATCATAACGCAATCTGAGGGAAGCTCGACTATCTTTGACTAAAGTCGATTGTTATATTCTAGCTTCTTTTGGCTCCAGAAGCTATGATTGATTCTGATATACTTCGAGAAGAGAAAAATTCATGCGGGGAAGCGATCCAAACCTCAGGTAGTGGTACGCGGCGACAGAAGATAACTGAGGTTCGGATCACTTCATGTCAAAATTGGGTGGATGCAGAGAAGCTAACTTCAAGTGTAGGTGCTCCGGCCGGGATTTGAACCCGGGTCAGAGACTTTCGAGTTCCGCCATTTCTGGCGAAATTTCCCTCATCCACTGGGATGACGAGAGGCCTCTATGCTTTTCCGGTGGATTCCGAAATTCTCATCGGAATCATGGCCGGACTACACCACCGGAGCGCGGTAGTTGGTTAGGGCGTCCTGAGAACATTCTTTGCTGCGAGCCTGACGTCGGAGGCCTTTACTGTATGTCTCCCGGCGTGGACAGAAAGCTCAGTTGCCTGTTTTGCCACTTGGGAAGCAACATCCTCGACGACTCGTCTTAACTCTTCTGCCGCTTCGTCGCTCACTCTTTCGGCGCCCGACTTTTTGATAATGCGGTAAACTGCGGCAAGACCAAACTCTGTCTCGGACAACTTCCCTCGAAATCTACTGCTGCCCCTGAACGTATTTTAACTTTTGAGTAGACAGGACCAAAAAGGCAGAAATACAGCAGGAGAGAATTGAAGCGGTTGCCCGTCAACTGGAGTCTTGACTTGCCTTGAAAATTGCCGTAGTTGGGCTTGGCGTAGCAGGGAGCTACCTGCTAAACAGATTGAGCAACGAACACGATGTCACCGGTTACGAGATGCAGAAGGAGGGCGAGTTTCAGGCAGTTTGCGCGTGGGGGACTTCAAAGCACGAGCTCTCAAGAGTAATGAAACCGCTTGGTATCGACTTTGAGAAGTACATCTTCTTCAACGGTAGACAAATGTCTGTTGATCTCGGCAATGGAAAGACGAAGAAGATTCCTCTGAAGGGACTAGTTACATACGATAAGCACCAACTCGAAGTTGATCTCACGAAAGGAAAGAAAGCTCATTTTGGCGTAAAGGCAACGCCGTCCATGTTGAAGAATGAGAATTACGATATGATCATCGATTGCACCAGCCTGCATCGAGCGTTCCTTCCAAAGGTCAAGGAAGATCTTTGGATACCTTGCGTCGAGTACAAACTTGAGTATAACAACGGAGGTGTTCCATACGACGATTTCTTCATCAGACCATTCGAAGGACTCTCTGGTTATTTCTGGTACTTTCCACTGGAGAACGGCACGGCATACGTAGGAGCAGGAGACTACTACAAGAGACACAACGATGCACTGGACAGATTCAACGCAGACAACCCCGGTAAGGTGTTGAAGAAGATTGGAAGGCCGATCAGGATTTCTCCGCCCAAGTACTGCGAGCCATTCTATGTGGGAAATGTGGTCGGTTGCGGCGAATCGATCGGGACGGTCTTTCCGCTACTTGGCGAGGGAATAATTCCGAGCCTGCAATGCGCCCAGCTACTTTGTGAAAATCTAGAGGACATGGAAGCGTACCGCGCTGCGGTCCTGAAAAAATTCGAATACTTCAACTACGTCTACGATTTGATACAGCTCAAGTTTGCTGGAAAATTTAGCATGGTGAAGCATCTTCCACTGATGCTGAAGACCTACCGAGAGATGAAGAAGATGGAAGAGCGATTCGGCATGGCTGTAAGGATGAATGACTTCAGAGAAATAGTCTCGGCTTACTGAAAGTCGTCATGATATCATACGAAAAGGCGCCAGACGTCGAGGCGATAGCAAGAAGAATTATTTCTTCTCTAGGTTTGGATTACATCGACCAAAGCAGACTACACTTCTATAGAAGCCACGGCAGCAAATCTAGACGAGTCCAGGCGCGCATTCACGGTATGGGCAGGATCTGGTTTGATGCCCTCCAGATGACGCCACACTATATCATTGAAGTTATCTCAGAGGAGTACGATAGACTCGCGCTTCCCGAAAGGGAGAAGGTTGTCGTGCACGAGATAATGCATATTCCGGTCGGATTTAGCGGCGGCTTCGTGCCTCACAAAGGGAGAATTAACAAGCGATCTGTTGACAAGATGTATCAGGCCTATCTGGAAAAGAGCCAGGGCTCTGGACTCTTCTGAAGAAGTGTTTTTCTAGTCAAGCTTGTTTCATTTGGGATTCGTGAGTATCGTGTCGAGCAAGTGGTTCAGTAATCTCGACAAGCACACGGCAATACATCAGGTCGTTGTGCTGATCTCCGTTTCTGTGATACTGATAATTTCTGCCTACGGAATCGTTGCGACGGTTCTCGGACACATCAATATTGTGGGAGAGACTCTGGTTGATGTGGAAATACCACCACCGCAGATATTCCCATTGTATGCAAAACCAGTGTCTTTTCTGATGGGGGCCGCGCTGGCACTTACCTTCTCCGGTTTTGAACTTGCAAAGCCACGAATGTTGGGTTTTTCGAAATCGCAGATTTCGTTTTTGAAACTGATCGCCTTTGTAGGTATGGCGCTCGCAGCCTACGAAGTGTTCTACAATTTTGCAATCTGGACGGCGCAGATTGCAACGAATGCGCTTCTTGGCTCGCTGAACCCTGATGTGCTCATCAACCAGTTTCCAAATCCAAAGACGCCATGGAACTTGGTGTTCGCAACGAAACTCACAACGACGCTTCTAGCCATCGGATTGTACACGTTTTATGTGGTGCGACAGATCGAGGCAAGGCAATTCAAGGATGCTATCTAAGCTGCGTCCTTGACGCGTCTTCTTCTGACCCAAATAGTGACAACAAGCGCAGAGATTACTAGGGCTGCAATCCCTACTGGCAGGAAAATTCTGCTCAGCAAATCGATTATTGCGCTGCTGTTTTGGCCGGCGAAAAATCCTACATACGTCAGTATGGCATCCCATAGGACAATTCCCACGGACGAGTATGCAATAAATTTCCAAAGTTTCATTTCTGCAATGCCTGCCGGAAAGGCTACCAGCGTTCGAATCAGCGGAACGAATCTCGCAAGGAACACGGTGATGTTTCCATATCTTGCAAACCATCGTTCAGAGGTCGCAAGATGACCTTCGTTCAACCTCACGATTCGCCCATACCGTAGAATTGCCGCTCGGCCGAGATAATATCCAATGAAATAATCTATCAGAGTGCCCAGCAGACTGCCTATCGAAGCGATAGCCACTGCAACCCAGAAATCCAGGTGGCCTTCGAATACGAGAAATCCGGCAAGCGGAAGAACCGCCTCGCTGGGGACTGGGAGTGTAGCGCTTTCCATCACCATGAGAACGAATATGCCTGCGTAACCGGATTTGTCGACCAGATTGATTACGAAATTGAGTATTTGCTGAGAGAGACTCAAGGTGTAGAGCACGCGATTCTTGGAATGCCACATACCGGTTTTGCAGCTAAAAAAACATTCTTCGTTGTAGTTTATGGAGGCCTATCAGTGATTAGGGCAAGCAATTTCAGCTCTTTCGAGGTCCTAGTTGGAGTTATTGAGTTGTTACATTCCAATCCATGCTGAAAGGACATAGTATGAGTGGCACATAGCTCGATTCAACTACGACTCACCTGGAAGTTCTCAAGCGAAGACCATAAATCTGCAATTTCTCGTTTGACTGTCTGAATTGGGCTCGTAGCGCAGTCGCGTTTGCGAAAAGCGTGGCGTAGCATGGATAGCGCGGCAGAGTCTCGGTGCGCCGAACCTCCTATGCTGTCCAGAGAAAGCTGTAGGTCGTGGGTTCAAATCCCACCGGGCCCGCTGATAATTATAAGCGAATCCCTTAATAGAATAGGCTTGTACTGATACTTTCGGGACTATGAGCAGCAAGTACAACGCTCTTTTGGAAGATCAAGACGTAAGGAGATGGATTGACAACCTATCGGCTAACTCTCTGATCACGGCAGAAGTCTATTTGAGGACTATGGGATTATTCTGTAATCTGCTCGGCACAACACCGAAGAAGATACTCAAGGAGGCTCCTTCAAAGAGATTTCGAGACCAATTCACCGATTTCGTAAGGAAGATGGAGAAGGAAGGCAAGGCAGGCTCATATATCGAGCGGTTCAAGAAGGTAATCCTATCGTGGCTCTCATACAACAATTTGGACGTAAAGCTCAAGGTCAATATCAGAGGCAAATCCGAAACCCCAACTATTGCGGACGAGAGGGTACCGAGCAAAGAGGAACTATCTAGAATGCTGAGGATGGCTTCACCGAGGGCGAGAGTTTCAATAGCTCTGATGGCTTTTAGTGGATTGAGACCAGAAAGTCTAGGGAGCTTCGCAGGAACGGACGGAATCAAATTGCAGGATTTCATTGAAGCAAAGATAACCAGCGACGGCCTCTCTTTTGACAAGAAAAGTGTACCTTCAATTCTACGGGTCAGGAGTCCGCTGAGCAAGGCTAGGCATCAATACTTTACTTTTGTCGGAGAGGAAGCAATCACGTACATCAACGAGTATTTGCAGGAAAGATCGAAGAAGCACAGGGAGAAATTGACGCCTAACTCACCTGTACTCGCATTCGATCCCAGAGGTGTCAAGAAAGCCAACCCACTTTTGCGAACTTCACTTGTAACGAGAGACATCAAGGAAGCCATAATCAAAGCAGGATTCTCGTGGAGACCCTACGTCCTTAGATCATATGCAGACACAAACATGATCGTTGCAGAATCAAAGGGATTGATCTCTCATCCTTTTCTTCAATTTGTGATGGGGCACAAGGGCGATATTGAGGCAAGATACTCCACAAACAAGGGAAGGCTACCGCCAACGATGATCGAAGAGATGAGGAAATCGTACAAGAAATGCGAACCCATCCTATCTACAAAGAGCTCGGAACTGGGCAAGGACGAGATCAAGCAGACTGTAAAGGAAGAGTTTCTTTCGCTTGCAGGCATTCCAGAGGAACAGATTGAGAATATGGACGTGGCGTCGATGTCAAAGGAAGATGTGCTAAAGACCGTAAGGGACAAGCTACTCGGCTCAATGGTCAACAACGGGAACAAGCAAAGAGTAGTACCGATCGGAGAAGTAAAGTCATTCATCGGTCAGGGATTCGAGTACGTCGCTGCACTACCAGACGGAGACGCCATAATCAGGATTCCATTTTGAGCTCTGCTCATGCACTTCGCAACCCAGCTACAGATTGTAAACTTCACTGACAAACAATTGGACAGCGTATAGACTAGCCAAGTGGACAAAATGGACAGTGTATAGACATGCGGATGGTGTTCCACGCTCAACAAGTGGACAAATCGATCAATCTATTGTTAGATCGATATTTTTGCAAGTCCATCTGCCAGCCGGACAAACCATTCGAGAGCTGATTCCTAACACAAGCTTCCATATCTCGATTAATCGAATCTAACCAACCAACGATCGATCTTGTTAGCTCGAATCGATCCAGTTGATTTTATCAAGGGCGGAGAGGCGCCCATCCGCGACCTGAAAGGAGATTTGTGGCAAACCAATTCTTGCCGAAGATGACTAAACAGTAGGCTCGCCCATAGCAGCCGATACCCTTCAGGCTCATTACTCGCTTCGGGACAAATTCACCCCCCTCGCTATCGCTCGCCGTGTCCGTCGCTTACGCTCCTCACGGCCTTCCGCTCACATTCGTTCGCTCCTTCCCCCCTCTTTGCGCCTACGCTCGTCCTTTCGCCTTCACCCTTCTTTCGAAGGGCACGCTCGCTTCGCTCGCGGGGGTGTCGGCTGCTATGGTCTCGCCAAGAGGGGGGATTAAAGGGGGAAGAATTGAACTGATTAGAACAAAAGAAGCTGTTTTGGAGCTACACCTCATTGAAGAGGTGTGAAGGGGTGTCTGAAAAGTCGAAAAACGTAAAATGCGCTTTTCAACTAGCACGAATGAAAAGCATGGGCGTCACACAGCTGGAACTAGACCAGGCATACGCAAAATATGAGCCAAAATATCACTGCAAAAAGGAAGACTATTTTGCTTTGGTTTATCTCTCAAAAGAGCTAAAAAAGGATCCAGATGAAATTGCATTTCAGGTTGCATTTTGTAATAATGACTACGGGATAGACGCCTTCCGCATCGATAGGGAACTCCACAATTTGTATTTGTATCAATTCAAATGGTCAAAAAATCACGACCTATTCAAGAGCTCATTTGAACGGCTAATTTCTGACGGTATGGAACGCATATTTGGAGACCCACTTCAAGATGAAAAGCAAAACCAACTCTTGTTGCAACTCAAAGACGCTTTAAGGGAGAACAAGGCGATAATAGACCGTGTCTTTGTACACTTTATTTTCAATGGTGATCCTGAAGACGCTGAGCGCAGCGCTGTTTTAGATAATCTTAGAGAAGAGCTCGAGAACAAGAAATATCTGATAGACCAGTATTTTGACAATCGAAAGGTTGATCTCACATTTGAATTCAAGTCGAACGAAACTAAGAAATTGGCTTCAGCTACGCACGTAACGAGAACCTACCAATATAACATAAACTACTCAAATTTTGTTCCCCATGTATCTCCGAGCGGAGAGAAACTCTTCATCGGATTTATGCGCTTGATGGATCTGTATGGAATGTACCGCGATATGGGAATAAGGTTCTTCGAAAGGAATATTCGCGCCGGATTGTCTGCCGATAACCCACCTAATCGAGCCATACGCGACGCACTGAAGAGAATCGTCTTTGACAAACAAATGTCCCCTGAACTCTTTGCTTTCCATCATAACGGTGTGACACTTGCTGCCGAAATGTTTGATACCACTAAGAGTCCACCTTTGATTGTAGAACCACGACTTCTAAACGGAGCACAGACTGTAACGAGCCTAGCAAAGTTCATAGAGCTCAATGAAGGGAATCCAAGTCTAAAAGCCAATCAGACTATCCTCGAGTCGATTCCCGTTTTAGCAAAGATAGTCTGCACTCCTTCAAAGGATTCAGCCGCAAGAGCTTTCATTACAAATGTTACGATTTCAAACAACAAACAGAATCCTGTAGAGCCTTGGAATCTACGTGCCAATGACGACGTACAATGCTCTTTCCAAGACAAATTCAGCAGCGACTTGCGTATCTATTATGAGCGTCAAGAAAATGCATTCCAAGCATTGAGAGACAGTGAACTAGAGGAAATCGGGGTCGATCCTGAGCAGGGGAAAGCAATCAAAATGAAACCACTCGCCCAGACTTTTCTAGCAGTTCAAGGAGAAATCGACAAGATGTCTAGGCTAAACGAAGTATTTGAGCCTGAAAGCACATACACGAACACTTTCAGGAAAAGCTACTTGGAGTGTGACACTCGCAAAATCGTGCTTGCCTACAAAATCCAGTACCGACTTAATTGGATTATTGAGGAGATGGTTAAACGTGGCCCAAACAAATATTTCTTCATTTATCATGCAAGGAATTTGGTGTGGGCATTGCTGATTCAGGCGATATTAAATGATGAGAACTTGAGCCAGCTTTGCGAAGATTACGGAACGACGCTTTCGATGGATACAAATTACTCTGGATACTTGCAAGAGTTAGCTACCAAGATAGTCAGGCCAATCATAAACAGTGCTGTCGAAAGTTCCAAGAGGTACGTAGAAATGCTAGAGGGAGATGACCCAAAATACAATTTCCTTCATACAAAGGAAATATATCAACGTTGCAAGGATTTGGCTGGAAAGCGGCCGTATGGATGGAGCAAAAAGTCCTTTTGAAGTAGAGGAAGCGAAGTGGCTTGACAGAATATCGGATTACATTTAAGAAAAAAGGTTCAAATGTCGAATACACGTTACCCTTCACTCGTGTAAAACGGAAACCACCTAAGAAATTCACTCCACTTGAAAAAGATTTGTACAACGCAAGCAGAATTGAAAAGCTGCGCATCATAAAGAAGATGGAAGCCAAGTACACTTTAATCAAGATAGAAGAACTGACTCAAATCACGAAATCAGTAACAAAGCGCCGGAAAACTTGAGGCGCGTATTGGGATAGAACTGAAGCTGCAAATTCATGTAATTTGGCACATTCCACTTTTGGATTGATATTCGCTTAATTCTTTAACTAAATCCCACGGGCCCGCATACGTCACCTGACGGGTCCTGTAAACTAGTTTGCCGTCTCCCATGTCGTCTTTACTAGTCCTCTTATTTACGGATGATGCTGGACGGGCAGTCTCCCATTCGCTCTAAAAGAGCACTTTGGCTTTCGTTTGATTAGCCGTGGCCCATCCTTAAGATGGCACTCTATATGGTGCAGACGGGGAAAGGGGCTCTAGCTTTTCTTACTTCAGCCATCCAGCCTGAAGGTCTGATTTTCCTTCAGCATCACATACATTGCTCGCATGAGCTTTCTCGCTGCAGCTACTATAGCTACCTTCTCTCCCCTCCTCTTTCTGACCTCATTGTAGTGTTTTGTTACGGCAGACTCGCACGTTCTCACGTGCGATCTCGTGCACTGTATCATTATCCAGCTCAGCATCGCACTTCCCATCTTCTTGTTGTGTTGGGTAGTATAGTTAGTATCCCTAGATTGATGAGTTGCTGGTGCGAGTCTGGCATAAGAAGCTAGGTGGCTGTAGTCAGAAAATCTTTCAATGTTAGCTATCTCACTTGACACGAGAAGAGCTCCATAGTACGAGAAACCTGGAACTGTTACGAGCAATTTTGCGTACTCATCATTCTCTGCCTCTGCTCTAACCTTAGAATCGATCTCTCGAATTTTGCTGTCGATGTATTCGACTGCGTCCAGATAGTCGTCTATTGCATCTATTTTGAGCGAAT
>JAKAPU010000182.1 GCA_021806865.1 archaeon | reverse complement strand
TCCCGCACCTGCAGCTGGGCCTGGCGCGCGTCTGCATCTCGAGGATCAAAGAAACCCGAGGATTTTAAGCAAAGCCCTACACAAATCTTTGCTCTATCCTAGAAAAACCCACGTTTCCAGCCACGGCAATGACAACAGTGAGTATGATCAGCGCGTAGAGCTCGGGCGTATAGAAAAACCCGAGCGCTGTCGTCATCAAATAGCCTATCCCGGATATCGGAGCGAGTATCTCTCCTCCGATCACGCCGATGATGGAGAGGCTCAGGCCCTGCTTGAGACCGGAGACTATCGGTCCGGCAGAACTTGGAAGGACGACCTTTCTGAACACCTGAAGCGAACTTGCGCCCATCGATTTTGCAAGTATGATCTGGTTTCGATCCACCTGCCTTGTGCCTGCTATCGTGTTTGCAATCACGGGGAAAAAGCCGAGGTAGGCGCCGAAGGCAATGTCAGATCTCGGCCCGATGGAAAGGAGGAGGAACATTATGGGAAAGAGAACAAAGTTTGGAACAGCGAGAAGCGCGACGATCAAGGGCTCCAGCGACTGCTCGATCAGCTTAAACTGACCTATCAGCATCCCGATGGAGAGACCCGATGCGGCCGCGAGTGCAAAAGCCCCCACTATTTCATAAAGAGTGAGAAGCGTGTTGTGCGCAACGGCGGGAAGCGGGCTAGTGCCAGTGGCAAGCAGGGCAAAGGAAACCAGCACCTGCAAGGGGGTTGCGACCAGTATGTGGTACGAGGGGTTTTGGAGCAGGTACTGACCCACCGCCTGCCAGACGGCGAGCCAGGCCGCCACAACTATGATCCGATATGTCCAGACGCTGCGCAAATCAAACCACGCACGCATTTATTATAGGAGATGAAACAGTGATGGTCAAAGATTCAAGGTCCAAAATGCCGACAATCAGGCTCGATTCCGTATCCAAGACATTCCTAGCAAAGTCCGGAGAAGAAGTTAAGGCGCTTGAGGGCATTTCATTCGACGTTGCAACATCTGAATTTGTCTCTGTCATAGGGCCTTCTGGCTGCGGCAAGTCAACGGTGCTCTCGCTCATTGCGGGCCTAGAAAAGCCATCGGCGGGCAAGGTGTACCTCGACGGCGAGGAGGTGAGGGGTCCAAACCCGGACAAGGTATCTATCATGTTCCAGGAACACACGCTCTTCCCCTGGCGCACGATCCAGGCAAACGTCGAGTTCGGTCTAGAGATCAAGGGAACATCAAAGGAGGCAAGGTCCAAGGCATCAAGAAAGTACCTCGAACTCGTGGGGCTCGCGGGTTTTGAAAACAAGCTGCCGCGCGAGGTCTCCGGCGGGATGAAGCAAAGGGCCTCGCTTGCAAGGTCTCTGGCACTGGAACCCGAAGTCATACTCATGGACGAGCCGTTCGGGGCGCTGGACGAGCAGACGAGGATGCAGCTCGGAAACGAGCTCGTGAGGATCTGGCTAGAGACAAAGAAAACAATCGTGTTTGTGACGCACAGTATACAGGAGGCGGCGTACCTCTCGGACAGAGTGCTAGTCTTCTCAAAGCGCCCCGCAAAGATCGTGCGCGAGATCGAGATCGACCTGCCAAGGCCGAGGGAGCTCACGGACGACCGACTGAACGAACCAAAGCGCGTTATGATGTCCGAGCTCTTCAACAGGTAATCTACTCCGAGAGGCGCGAGAGCCTCTTCTCGAAGGATAGTAGCAATTGGTTTGCAGCGATTAGAACCAGAGAAAATACTAGAATCACGCCGTACAGAGGTCCAGAGAGAAAAATCGTCGACCAGTAGAATATCAGAGATCCTAGGCCTGTGACGGTTCCCTGGTACATCTCCGCAAGAGTGACAGTGACGGAGACGAGTATCAGCGAGAGTCTCATGCCAGCAAACGCTGTCGGTATTATGGAAGGCAGGATCACCTTTCTGTAAATCTGCGTCGAGCTTGCTCCCATCGATTTGGCTAGCTGAAGGTGCGCCAGATTCACCTGCTTTGCTCCTGCGATTGTGTTTACCATCACCGGAAACATGCCCGCGAAGATGCCGAACACGACCTTTGAGGAGATTCCTATGCCGAACCAGAGTATGAATAGTGGCAGTAGCGAAATTTTTGGGACCGCAAACAATGCAAGCACTATTGGTTCAAACACTGTTGTGAAGTACCTGCTGATCCCTATGGCGAGCCCTATGCCAAGCCCTATAGAGACAGCAACGACGTACGCGACGCCTATCTCGTAGAGAGTGGTGCTCGAATTCAGTGCAATCTGGTGCTGGACTCCGGCGTTGAACAAGGAAAGCACTGCCTGGTACGGACCAGCGAGGAAATCCGAGCTGATTATCTTGAAATCTGCGATCAGCTGCCAGATGAGAAAAAACAAAAAGACCGCCGCGACGCGGATTGCTATCGCGGCCTGTCCAGTTCTCAAGTTGACACCGGAGTGAACTGTGTTGTGTAGCTGTCGCTCGCAACAGGCGGAGTTCCTGTGATCAGTCCACCAGTCACGTCGAAGTTTATCGCGTAGGTAACGCCGTTGGTGTCGATCGCTCCGTTGTAGCTGAAGATTCCGACCGCCCTCTGGATAGTGCTAGTCGCGGCGCCAGAGTTCATGTTCATGAAAGATGCGAGGAAAGTCGCTGCCTGCGCCTGGTTTGTCTTTATTCCGTTGAGTGCTTGGAATATGGATTTGAGAGTATTTTGCACAACGGTTGGTTGGTTTTGGATCATGCTGTTTGAAGCAAAGATCACCATCTCGGTTGTCCACGAAGGATAGTACGATGAGAGATTTGCGAGTATCCTTCCCTGCCCTGTAGCCTGGAGGTTGTATCCCTCGTCGAAGGTCCATATGAATGCCTGCGACTGGTTTTGCTGCAGTGCCGCGAGTTGTGTCGGGAGTCCGCCCAGTGCAGTCGGAGTGACCGTTATGCTGTTGTTTTGTGCAAAGTTCTTTGCAAGTTGATATGTGAGTCCTGGGATCGAGGTGACTCCGATCTTTGCACCGTTTAGGGCAGAAGGCGAGTGATAAGGAGAGTTTGCACCGACTATCACAACAAAGTCGTTTGCGGTAGTTACCTGCGCGACGATCTTTATTGGTAGTCCTGCTGAAATAAAGTGCTCGACGGAGAATATGTTGTCCATCCCTATCTGGATGCTGTTTGAGGCTATCGCCTGCGAAAGTGCGGCGTCTCCGGTGAACGCTGAAACGTTCACTTCGATTCCGTTGTTGTTGAAGTAGCTGTTGTTAGCTGCGTAGTAGATTGGCATGAACTGATACGAGCCCTTGACCGGTATTCCAAAGGTTACCTTTGTCTTCGTGGTAGTTGTCGATTGGGTCGACGCATAGTAGTAGGCACCTGCTATCGCCACTATGACTATGATGACGACTATTATGACAGCCGTGACACGGGCTATCGCTGATACATTTTTGCGTACCATGGTTGCTCGGCGCTAGCGAAGGCCTATTTAGCCTTACGTTGGATTTCGAAATTCTTGAAAACCGCACTTCAGTCGTTGCTTGATTTGGATTCTTCCTGCAGCGCGCGCCTGAGTATCTTTCCAACGGATGACTTGGGGAGGGACGTCCTAAATTCTATCTTTCTTGGAACTTTGTAACTCGAGAGCCTGGCCCTGCAAAACCTCGTGAGTTCTTCTTCGCTCACAGGAGATTTTGAGACTACAAAGGCCTTGACAGTTTCTCCGTAGTAATCATCGCTGATACCTACGACGGCGGCCTCGAGAACGTGCTCGTTTTCAAGAAGCAGACTCTCGACCTCGCTCGGCCACACCTTGTACCCGCCGGTGTTTATCGCCTCCTTCTTCCTTCCCAACAAGTAAACGCCATCGCTTCCCACGTACCCGAGGTCTCCTGTGAGTAGCCAGCCATCCGAGGTGAACACCTTGCTTGTTTCCTCTGCGTTTTCGAAGTACCCAGACATTACCTGCGGCCCTTTTGCAGCGAGCTCTCCAGTCTGGCCGGATGGAAGAGGACGATGAGATTCGTCCAATGCAACTATCTCGGTTTCATCGAGAGGTATCCCAACGTAGCTCTGCTTGAACACACCGAGAGGTGCAACCGCAAGCTGAGGCGAGGCTTCTGTGAGTCCCCAGCCGACGTTGATCGTGATTCCTGTCTTTTCTTTGAAAGTGTTTGCAGTCTCAGGAGAGAGCGCAGCACCGGACGAAAAACACAGGCGAAGTGAGGAGAGGTTTCTTGTATTGAGCTCTGGCGCCCTAATCAGAGAGTTGTATACCGTCGGCACACCAGAAAAGGCTGTCACTCCATGCTTCTCAACCAGATTCAAGAGTTCTGTTGAATCGAACCTATGCATGATGACGGTAGCACCACCGCTGAAGAGAGCGCTGTTCAGGTTGCAGTTGAGTCCTCCGCTGTGGGTCATTGGAAGAAACTGGGCAAATACTTCCCTGTCTTCACGCAGTTGCCACGCTTTCGACAGGCCCGAAAGGACGTGAAGTACGTTTCGATGTGTGAGTACAACACCCTTCGGGAAGCCGGTCGTTCCACCGGTGTAAAGCAGCAGCGCAGGATCTTCCGACCTCAGAGTGCCGGTGGGATGCGTAGATGATGCAGGAGTAATCTTCTCAGCCGATTCCGGTTCGACCTCTATCTTACGACCCGTGAGATAGCCAGACTTTGAAACGCTGACTATGGAGATGGACGACTTTGAGTTTTGACTGAAAAATTGGACCTCCCTCTCGGTGGAGCGAAAATCAAGTGGTACGCAGATCGCGCCGAGCTTCAGAATTCCATACATTGCCACTACAAACTGCCAGCAGTTTGGAAGAAACAGAACGACTCGATCGCCTTTGCGGACACCAAGAGATTCAAGCAAAGCAGCGACGTCCGAGCTCTGGGAATCAAGCTCGCCATAGGTCAGAGTCTTTCTTCCATCGATGAGGCATGTTCTTGTCCTGTCCTCAATGAGAAGCATCTCTGGGAGTGTTGCTGGTTGCATCGTACGCGTCAGGAATTCAAAAGTTGCTTCACCGTTTGAGATAAATGCCTTGTTCTAATGGCGAAAGAACCGCAAGTTCATCGACTAGATAGTTTAATAGCGGTCAGAAGAAGTGCAGTGTTCTATCAACGAAATTGCCAGATGACGATCTCTCAAAGACCCCGACAGAAGGGTCAACGGAGGGCGAGCAGCAAAAGGAAGAGCCCCCGGTAACTTTCTCCTGGGGAATCGTCATGATCCGCACAAAGAGGCTATTGAGCGCACTGGATTATCTTGCCAGGTTCAGGATATTTTCTGACCTCGGCTGGGGATTTCTGGGTATCACCATCGTCGCGGCTGGTTTCATGTTGTACCTGATGCTTGACCAGACGTACATTCTGCTCACGGGGAGTCTTGCACTACGCTGTGCGGTAGGAGCCGCGCCTGCATCCCAGTGCATTTCGTCTGGCTATCAGCCCACACCTCCACCACCCCTTCCTTCCTACCTGCTCCTGCCTGGAATCAATCCGTACATTCCTGTGCTTTACGGGCTTATCGGCATA
>JAKAPU010000181.1 GCA_021806865.1 archaeon | reverse complement strand
TTCCGATCTCGAGCAATTTTGCGTACTCATCATTCTCTGCCTCTGCTCTAACCTTAGAATCGATCTCTCGAATTTTGCTGTCGATGTATTCGACTGCGTCCAGATAGTCGTCTATTGCATCTATTTTGAGCGAATGGAGGTAGTTTTTGCCTTCCTGCGCAAAGAGCTTGCCTTCTCCTTCGTAGTTTATCCACCTTTTCGAGAGCTCGGCTCGAATTCTGTTTTTGAACATGGTTCTTGTTTCGACGAAGCGGCGTCTCCTCCGGACTAGATCTCGAAGATCTCTCACATCCTTGTCAGGGATATACGATTCTGGAATCATCTTTGCCCTCAAGAGATCCGCAAGCATCTTGGAATCAACTCTATCCGATTTCACCCTCGCGTAGGCGATCGCCTTCACCATCAACGGATGAGCTACCTTCACCTCATACTTGTTTTCCTTGAGGAGGTCACGAATGTACTGATGATTGAGTACTGATTCCATGACCACTTGGGCATTAGTTCCATCCAAGAATTCGAGAATCTTCTTTCCATCTCTTGCCAACTTCGCTTCCTTGACAATTCTTCCATCCTCTTCCTTCACGACAGCCTGCACGGTTTTCTGATGAAGATCCAATGCTGCGTACATGTGGCCAGGTGCGGCTTTTCTTCTATTTACTTTGGGCGTTCATGCCATCTTAAGAAGAATTTAGCTCTTCACTGGGAAGTGAAGTGAGCTGCAAGCATCAATGACTACGGAGACAGTACAGGAGCTGGCTGGAAGTACTCTATTCAATGGAAATTCAAGGCAGCGAAAGGTAGGAGTTTCAAAGTACTTCCAATATTTGGAGAACGATCCTAATCTCCGAAGATGGTATGACAACCTGAAGAGAGGAAGCGAATACACCGCTGACATTTATCTTCGAAGGTTATGCACTTTCTCGAACCTTGCAGCAAGCTCCGAGTCAGAAAGTGGATTGACATATCCTTCGTTTACTTCAATCACCCTTCTTAGCATCTTGTCAATGACTTCGACTGCAGTTTCGCGGTCAGATACCAGATATCTAGACCTGGGTCGATCAGAGAAGAGGGCGTCAGAGACAGCCTCCGCGATCGGCGTTGGCTCCGGCCACTTTGTTCGATCCAGGGCTCCCGGAGTATTGACCCACCAGTCTATAACCTGCTTCATCTGATCTTTGAAGATTGATTTGTCCCAGGCGGAGTTAATCCGATCTCCCATATAATCAAAGAAGTTCGTTCCTATTTTGCTCTTGTATGTCCCAGGTTCAATCGTGATTACTTGCACTCCGTGCATTCCCATCTCTTCCCGTAGTACTTCGTCATAGCCCTCAAGACCATGTTTACTCGTCCCGTATGGTCCGAGCCAGGTATCAACGAGGAAGCCTCCTATTGAGCTAAGATTCACAATTCGCCCCCTGGATTCCACAATCATCGGACCGAAAGCGTGAACCATTCTGTGGACACCGATCAAATTAACGCCGAGGACTCGATTGAATTCTTCAATAGAAGTATCAAGCAAAGGACCGACCCCAGCAACACCTGCACAGTTAACTAGTCCATATAATCCTCGTTTCCATTCATGCACTTGTTTGACAGCGAGCTCAATTTCCTCATTCTTGGTAACATCAACTTGCAGGGGCGAGACGTTTTCGAGTTTAGCGAGTTCCTCAAAATCTTTCTGTTTTCGCACACCTGCGTACACTGAATGCCCATTTGAAGCGAGAAATTCACAGATAGCTCTTCCCACCCCACTGCTCGCACCAGTGACTAGAATCGGCCCATTTTGTTGGTGTGACATAGCAAAATAATCTGAGAGTTTGCTTTGAGAAGTTCCCTTTAATGTTTCTTGAAAGGATCGAAGGCGAGAAAGTTAATCCCTGCTAAGAGCTTGCTCACAACAATCGATCTTAGTGATAGATAGCCGAGCTTGAAAGCGTTAAATGCAGATATCCTGTGCGCCCTATAACAACGACTTATGAAATGACGAAGACCTTTGTTGTGGCTGGTGCAACCGGAAGACAGGGTAGCGCAACTGCTAGACATTTAATCAACGCGGGGCATAGAGTAATTGGGATAACACACAGCCCCTCAAAGGTACCAAGGATCGAAAGCATGGGAGGTGCCCCGCTAATCGCCGACCTGCGGGATTCTGCAAAGTTGATCGGAAACCTCAAGGGGGTTGACGGGTTCTTTCTTGTCACAGATCCGTTTTCGAGGATCAAAGAGACCGATGATGTTGATGTTTGGGTCAAAGATGAAGTACTCCAAGGAGAACAAGCACTAGATGCTGCGCGCAAAGCGAACGTGCCACAAGTTGTCTTAGGATCTGTCAGCCATGTGGGCTCCGACGAAGGTCTCCGGAAGTATGGATTACTCATTCACAAGACAAAGCTAGAAGTTGAGAAGCGGGCTAACGAACTAGGGCTGTCATACACCTCTCTTCGCCCGCCTTTCTTTTTGGACGATTGGATTCCAAGTTCCGTCTTTCCAACTCCCTCCTGGATGGAAAGCGGACGACTTGAAGCAGCGGTCAGGGCAGATACGCCGATTCCTCATATAGCAACAGACGACATCGGAAGAATAGCGGCATGGTCCTTTGACAATCCGCATGAATCAATAGGCCAAGCTTGGGAAATTGTAGGAGAAGTGACGACGTATCCTTCTATCTGCCGGACTCTGTCAGAGCATTATCACCGTCAGATTGTCTTCAAGGAAATACCTGAGAGCGAGGATGGTTTCCTCTTTCACCGTGCACTTGTGCGGACAGTGTACACTTGGGACGCAGGTCAGTGGGAACGAAAGTTCGGTCTCAAGATGACGACTTTTGAAGAATTCCTAAGGAGATTGCCGCCCTCCTCCCCTTGCTGATGAGCGTCGGGATAACGCTTGACAAGTGGTCGGTTGAACGCAAGTATGTCTAAACACATGGCCAAGTGACCATCACTACAGATTTCTCCGTTGGAAACTTGAGGCTGCTGTGTTCAAACTTTAGATTTGATGGGTGTAACGGTATAGAAACATGATTGGGTCATCAAACGCTCTAAACAACGAAGGAGAATTCATGGCCCAGTCAGGCAGCGTATCTGAGACCCACCGGGCCCGCTTCCGTTACGACGCAAACAAGCGCTTCCCGAATACCATGACTTGATGTAATCTCTTTTTGAAATTGGTTCCATGAGAGCTCTTTCAGATAATGAATCGTATGTCTTTACTTGGTTGTATCAATAACGCAGAAGAGGTTGCCATCTGGATCTTCGAGGACTAGAAAGTCATCTTCTGGTTCATATTCCTGAGGATGACGAGTGGCGCCTAATTTGAGCAGACGTTCAACTTCGGCTGACTGGTCTTTTGCATACAGGTCGAAATGGAGCCAATTTCTGCCCTTAAGCTTCTCGGAAGGTTGAACCCGATTCAATGACACACTGGTGTTTCTTGCTTCGGGGTCTCGAAGTACCACCCAGCCATCCTTCGCCGGTTCTCTGGGAACATAGTGAAGTGCTTCTTGCCAGAAAGAAAGCATCTTGTCGAAGTTGATGCAATCGATGACCACTGAGCCAATTCTCAATTCAGATTTTCGGTTCGATTCAGAATGCATGTATCTTTTGGACACACATTGAGGAGCCTATTAAGCATAGAAACCTGACTCACACTCGGAATATCTTCGTCTGTCGGAGAGGTTATTCCTACAGTATCGCGCCGGTCTGCTGATTTGAGACGTTCCAGTATGTGATCAGTTTTAATATCGAATCGCCAACTCTCTTCGGCTATCAATGGAAGACGAATACGTCGAAGAGGCCTGCTTCTACCTGACTGAACTGAAGGCTAAGCCATCGCTCATCGGCAAGGAGTTCAACATGTCCGTGAGTCAGGTCAATGACGCGGTGGAGAAGTACCGAAAGAGGTTGGACTCTAAGCAGGTGACTTACGACGAAGAAGTGAAGAATTTCTGGGCAAAGAACCTGAGAGAAAGTTCGGGCGATGAAAAGATCACTCTTGTCGACGAGAAAGGCAGGTTCTACCATGGATGGAAATCAGAGATAGAAAAGATGGACACGGAGAATCTGGTAGAATTGCTCGTTGTGAACAAGCAGTATTCTGACAAGCACCCGCTATCCGAGTTTTCCAAGACGCAAGCAGTCGTTGGATATGATCCGATAGTCCCGCTCAGAAACATAAGGCGTACAGTGTCTGTTATCGACGAGATCCTACAAGAAAGAGCAAAGAAAGAGGAAAACTAGGAGTCAAGGATCCAGTTCTTCAACGCAAGGTTTTGTTCTGATTGGCACTCCTAGAAGCACTTGCAACGCAACTCATTGCGGGCGTCGTGACTCTGTTTGTGATCCTCGATCCCATAGGGGTTCTTCCGTTCTTCTTATCGTTAACTCAAGGCAGCACGCTTGAGCAAAGAAGGAAAATTGCCAACAAGGCTGTGCTGATAACAATCTGTCTCCTTTTGGTGTTCGCGTTCTTAGGCGATGCAATTCTCTTGTTCTTGGGCATTCAGATTTCGGATTTCGAAATAGCAGGAGGAGCACTGCTGCTTCTATTCGCTTTGAGAGACGCGCTGTCAATTGAGCCACTGGGCTTCAAGGAGACTGCGGCTGCGATGGATTCTAGCAAAGTGCTGGAAACCATAGCTGTGATCCCAATCGCTACACCACTTCTCGCGGGCCCTGGCTCTCTGACAACGGTCATGCTCCTAACGAGGGAACCCTACGGGCTCTTGGTGAGCACGGTTTCGATTCTGGTTGATTGCTCGTTTGCCTGGATTCTACTTAGAATAAGCGGAAGAATCAACAAGTTCGTTGGGCCTTCGGGACTAATGATCATAGGAAAAGTAATGGACATTCTGATGGCAGCAATAGCTGTCTCATTCTTGACTGCAGGAATCACCTCATTGCATCTTGGATGAGAGAACCTTTTTGAACAGTCCACATCGGATTGTTTCAGGCGCGAGGGTTGCAGAGCCTGGTCAATTGCGCGGGGCAAGCGTTTAGCGCGAAACTTAAGATCGCCTCGGAGACGAGGTCACATGATCACGACCGGCCAATTAGAAATCCCGTCCCTTAGGGGTTCGTGGGTTCAAATCCCACCCCTCGCACCTATTTCTGAACTCGAAAAGGGGGATGCCGAGGATGAAGCGAATTAGGCGGCATCTAGTTTGAAATTACCGCAATCAGGCGAAGGATTTCATTATTGGGGACTTTGAGCTGTGCCGAGAGTAGTTCGCTCGAAACTGCTCTGGTTTGAGATCTGATATCAGTTAGCACTTCCTTTGCATAATCTTCGTATGTTGCTGCCTCCTTCCACTTCTCCTCAAAGCTTTCGTTGATTGTCCGAGCAAGATCTTCTGATGGTAGTAGATAGCCTTCTTTCGTCGGCTGATCGTCTCCTGCAATACTCGGAAGTCCCACCACCAAAGCTTTGTCGTCCACTAGCATGTATCTTAGATCTGTGACAATAAGGGAGCGGTGGAATCTGACATCTGCGCCAGCCTCCTTGTATCTGTAGGCTATGC
>JAKAPU010000180.1 GCA_021806865.1 archaeon | reverse complement strand
AGGGGGGTAGGGGGGTGGGTGGGGGTACCCCCGGGGGAGGGGGTAGACTGTGTCTATCTCCATAGTTACCAAGAAGTAACTACACTCGACAAACAACGAGAATGAGATGTTAGCCCGTAGAATGGGCGATACTAGCTGACTATCACAGAGGGGAACACGAATGAATGCAAACAACCAGATAGCGTACATAGAATCCGGTACTAGTCCAATTCGCGGCTTATATTCAGAAATTTTTTCTCAATTCTTCACAGGCGCGATCTTTTTCACGGCACAGCTTGAAACAAGCTCTCAAAGTTTAGAACAACGAGTATCAGGCTCTTACGATCACTGCGAGCTCGATTCAACAAAGATCTCGAAGAACTCAGACCTTTGCGCTCTTGAGTTCGCCGTGCTTTTTCTTCTCTACGGGAGCTTCAGGAAAGCTGGAAAAGTGCTCGTGGACTATGAGCCAGTTGTCCTCCTTCCAGAGGAACACCATGGTCGCGCGCAGATTAGACCTTGCGGGACTGCCCTCAAACCTGTAATCGTTGACAAAGAGGCCACCCGTCTCGAGATTGAAGGTGGCGATGGCGACGTCTGGCGAGATCAGATCGATCTTCAGGTCTTCGATCTTGTAGTTGAAGTCTGTCACGCTGGTGTAGGCAACCTCCTCGTGCATGAGAGCCTGAGAAAGCGTCTGCCTCCTGTACGGCGCGGAGAAATCAAACTTGGAAAAGAGCTCCTCCCTGGGATAGTGCATCGAGGCAAGAATTCCAAAGTCTCTGGACTTGGCCGCGTCAAACACGCGAAAGATCGCGTTCTTCACCTGCCTTCTGAGTTGCTCCTTCGTCCACTGGTGAGGCATGAGGCGTCCTCCATTGAAATGGCATTCATTAAAAAGTGCTACGCAATCGGGATTTGCACTAACTCTCATCACGCGCCATTCGGCATGGAGTCTTTCTTCGCACGGTTCGGGATGGAACTGGGAAGCCGCTCTCGCGAGCAGGAGTTCAGGTTGGAATACATGCAGGCTGCTCTCTTTGAAACTGGCGATGATTCAAAGCGATGGAACTGCTCAAACTACTCCAGCGAGAGACACGACAAAACTCTCTTAACCACGAATCAGGTTTGTTGAATTTCAGATTGCTTAGTTTTGAAGAATCGGAGGACCAGAAGCTGCTGAGGGAATCTCTTTCCTCGATTGCTTCCCAGTACTCGGACGCGTACTGGAGAGAACACGACGAAAAATCAGAGTTTCCCCAGGAGTACTTTGACGCGCTTGCATCAGGCGGCTGGTTCGGTCTCAATGTTCCTTCCGAGCAGGGAGGAACAGGACTCGGACTCACTGAAGTTTCGATCGCAATAAACGAGCTCTCAAAGAGGTGCGGCATGTCAGCGGGAGACATCGTCATGGCGATCTGCGTATTTGCGATCCAGACGATCAAGACGTTTGCGAAGGAACCATTGAGGAGCAAGTTGCTGTCGGAGTTAGGCGCTGGCAAGCACATAATGTCCTTCGGACTGACAGAACCTTCCGCCGGAGTGAATACACTGGACATCGCAACGAGCGCAAAAAAAGAAGGCGACGGCTATGTGATCAACGGGCAAAAGATCTGGATCACGCTGGCACATAAGGCCACACTGTTCAACATCGTCACAAGAACTACACCGAAAGACAAGGTATCAAAGAGAACGGAAGGCTTGACCCTCTTCCTCGTGGACAAGCGTGAAATCAAGCGCGGACAAATTAGAACAAAAAAGATCGAGGACATCTCGATGAGAGCGCTCGGCTCAAACGAGGTCTACATCGAGGACCTGTACGTCCCGAGCGAAAACATACTGGGCGAGCTGGACAAGGGGTGGGACGTCTTGCCCGCGCTGCTCAACGCCGAGAGGATATCAACCGCATCTATGAGCGTCGGACTGGGCGAGCTAGTGCTATCCAAGGCTGTCGAGTATGCGAAGAGTAGAATCGTGTTCGGGAGACCAATCGGATCAAATCAGGCGATCCAACTGCCGCTGGCAAGATCAAAAGCAGATCTCGAAGCAGCCTGGTCGATAACACAGAGAGCAGCATGGGAGTTTGATAACAAAGTGGATTGCTCTACGAGCGCAAACACCGCAGCGTACATGGGCGCGCGCGCTGCTTTCTTCACTGCGGACAGGGCGATTCAGACGTACGGCGGCATGGGATACGCGAAAAATTCGGACATTGAGAGGCACTGGCGAGACAGCAGGCTCTTTCGAACTGGGCCTGTTCCAGAAGAGATGGTCTTGAATTTCATCGGGCAGAGGGTGCTGCGCCTTCCAAGGAGCTACTGAGAAGCATGGATTTCAGTTTCGACAACTCTATCGTGGAAAAGATCAGGGCGGTCTCCTCAAACTTTGATACCGCGTACTGGAGGCAGGTGTACAGAGAGGAAAGATTTCCTGACGAATACTGGCAAGCGATCTCCAAGGCTGGCATCTTCGGTCTCTTGATCGGAGAAAAGTACGGGGGAATGGAAAAGTCTCTCCTTGATCTTGCGCTAGCAACCGAGGAAACTGCTGAGAGGTACGCTGGCATTGCATCCTACCTATTCTTGAGTGGAAACCTCGTCTCTCAGATCTTCGAGAAAAATTCCACTGAGGAACAAAAGAATCTCCTGCTTCCAAAGCTTGCAAAAGGAGAACTAAAAATCTCGATAGCACTCGGGGAGGAAGTGTCAGGACTGGATGCTTCATCGATTGAGACAAAGGCTTCCAAAATCTCCGGTGGCTACGTGATCAACGGCTCAAAGAGGTTTGTGAACAACGTGGATCGTGCCGATTATCTCGTAGTCTTCGCAAGGACAAAACCCATTGGCGAGAAAAAATCGCTGGGAGTCTCGATGTTTCTTGTCCCAGCAAAAAACCAGGAAATCAAGGCAACGAAGCTTCAGAAACTTGGAATGCAGTTCATCAACAACTTCGATGTGGAGATTAAGGACCTGAAGGTCAAGGACGAGGACCTCGTCGGCGAGCTAGACAGAGCCTGGTACAACGCCGTTGACAGCTTCAACATGGACAGGGTTGCGACCGCAGCGTCACTGATAGGAACTGGAAAACTGGCGCTCAATACAGCATCCGATTATGCAAGGAAGAGAACGGTCTTTGGAAAACCAATCGGATCAAACCAGGGAATCCAGTTCCCACTAGCCGAAGCGATGGCCCAGCTGCTCACTGCGGAGGCGATGATGTTGAAGGCGGCCTCAATGCAAGGAAATGGAAGCGCCTTTGTCAGCTCCGCAAACTATGCCCTGTATACAGCAGAAATAGCGGCAAACTATGCGGCGGAGAGAGCTCTGCAGACGTTCGGCGGGCACGGCTACTACTCGGACTATGACGTCGAGAGATACTGGAGGGACGTGCGCGTACACAAGATACATCCAATTTCGGAAGAGTTGCTCCTGTGCGCGATCGCGGAGAGATCTTTGGGACTGCCAAAGTCTTACTAGGTGTGAAAATGAAACAGCCTTCGAGCCTTGATGACCTAAACAGGAAGCTCGTTACATGCAAAAAGTGCACAAGGCTAGTGGAGTTTCGAGAAAAGGTTGCGAAGGAAAAGAGAAAGCAGTATCTCGACTTTGACTACTGGGGCAAACCAGTGCCGGGATACGGAGATCCAAAAGCAAAGCTCGTAGTACTCGGCCTTGCACCGGCAGCTCACGGCGGAAACAGGACGGGAAGGGTATTCACGGGAGACAACAGCGCTAGGTTCCTCGTAAAGCACCTTCACGAAGCGGGATTTGCAAACCAGCCGACATCAGAGACGAGAAACGACGGCCTTGAATACACAAACTGTTACGTGACAGCTGCGGTGAAGTGCGTGCCTCCAAAGGACAAGCCCGCAAGACAAGAGATAATCAACTGCGCACCCTATTTGGAATACGAACTCGCTTTACTAAGAGACTCCAGGGCAGTCCTATGCCTAGGAAAGGTGGCGTTCGACTGGATGGTCTTATTCATGAAGAAATATCACGGGATCAAGGGAATCAAGTTCGAGCACGGCAAGAAGTACGAGACAGGAAAAGGTGTGCCAACACTGTTCGCCTCGTACCACCCGAGCCCGAGGAACACAAACACCGGCAAGCTGACTAGCAAAATGTTCTCAGAGTTATTATCACAAGTAAGGGAATACGTCGAGAGTGCGAGTACAAACACTCCTTCTATCCGTTTATATCCCCCTCGATGATTTTTGGAATGCAAAGGAAGTAAGCAATTTGGAGTCAGCAATCGACGTGTCAGGTTTCCAGGACATTCTCTACGAAAAGAAGGACTCGACAGTGATTCTCTACTACAACAGGCCGGACAAGAGAAACGCCATGACCTACCGCATGGTTCAGGAGTTTAGAAGGGCCTACGACCAGATAGCCGCAGACAAGAGCGTGCGAGCAGTAATAATGGCCGCGAAGGGCAAGGCCTACTGCGCCGGAGGAGACACTACAGAATTTTTGACAAACACGATCGAGCAGACAGAAAGGTTCCAGAGGGAAAACCTCGAGCTCTGGAGGCAGATGGAGAAGCTTAGAAAGCCGATAATCGCTGCCGTGAACGGATTTGCAAACATTGAGCTGATACAGGCATGCGACATTGTCGTCGCGGCAGAGGACGCAAAGTTCGGCCTTCCAGAAACGGGCATAGGAGTATCTCCCGGAGCTGGAATAACAATTAGACTCCCGAGAGTCGTGGGCAAGTTCATTGCGAAGGAACTACTCTTCACTGGAGACTGGATTCCAGCGACTGAAGCTCACAGAATCGGCATAGTGAATAGAGTGGTAACGCCGGACAAATTGCTGGACGAGTGTCTTGCGCTTGCAGCAAAGATTGCAAAGAGGGCGCCGCTGGCAATTGGCGCTGCAAAGGCCTGCGTCAACTTTGGATCCGAGATGTCGCTCGACGAGGGAATGGAGTTCCAGCTGAGGGAATCTATAGAGATGTTCCACTCGAAGGATCTGAAGGAGGGAATCACTGCCTTTTTCAAGGAAAAGAGGGAGCCCAGATTCACGGGCGAGTAGACTACTTCTTTATCAGATTGAGCAAAGCTTCGGGCGGAGCTATGGACTTTTCCAGAGTGGCTTGGAAAGCGCCGAGCGCGTCGTTTATCGCGTTGATCACTGCGACATGCGCCGTTCCTCCGCCCTCGCCGACTCCCTTTGCTCCGAGCGGTGCAAAAGGTGAGGGAATCTCAATGTGGCCAACCTCGAATGTCGGGACATCTATAGCAGTGGGAGCGAGATAGTCGATGAAAGTGGATGACTCCAGTTGCCCGTCGTTGCTGTACTTGTACTCCTCAAACATCGCTGCCGCAAGTCCGTGCAGAGCTGCTCCGTGGACCTGCCCGTCGACGACGAGCGGATTGATCAATCTTCCTGCGTCGTCCACAATCACATACTTCAGAATCTTGAACTTGCCGGTCTCCTCATCGAGCTCGCCGACCACACCGTGCGTCTGGTACGAGTATGTCAGTGCAAGGTTTGCTATTTTCTTGGCATCGGGCGCCTTCAGCCCGTTGTAGTACACGTT